>NZ_JBYTBG010000021.1:0-82777 GCF_058788915.1 Brevibacillus sp. FW301-21C12A | reverse complement strand
AGAGCTTTAAGATGTCAAAGTTAAAAAACAGAGAATGAGCGAGAAAACAGGAGAAAACATTACTTTATAGTGGGAGGGGATGTTTTGGGTGGAGTAGTAACTTTTGCAGTTTGATCCGTGTTGCTTCTACTAGGTGTGTAATCGCGAATAGAGATGTTCTTTACCATTATGTTCACTCCTGGAATAACTTGTTAAACACATATAGAATATAGGAATGAATACCATAATTGTAAATTATTTTTTGTTTACAAATTTCGACAATTCTTGTCGCAGTAAATTCGTATATAGTTGCATGTTTTACTTAATGTTCACGATATGAGCATAAGTTCCGTCTTGAGTGCGAGTAACATGAGAAGGCAACTACAAAGAGCCGTAGAGCAGCAGAACGATATCCAGAGCATCTGCTTGGGCATCGACGTTCAGACGACAAAGCGCACTTTATGGCCGCTGGAGATCGCGTGTGATTGATTGAAGGCATATTGCCTCGTAAGGCGGACGCCGCGTGTGTTCCTACCCGCCTCTACATGTAAAGCCGCTCATGTTGCCATCCGCCTGTTAAAAACCCATTTACTCAAAAAAATTTACATTCCCGAGAAATCGTGTAACCGCTATCATTTTGGATTCATACTGCTTTGAAACTGGACAATATATTCATCCAGACGCTGGCTCAGAATTACAACCTCTATATGGTCCAATCCTTTTTCCTGAACGAGTTTAACAAGTTGTCTTCGTAATTCTTCGATGATATTCAATAGGTCTTCTGTGAACGCTCACCAAAATGTTGACCACTTTGCTCATCATAAAGTTACCCACCTGACAGTTTGAGCACACGTCATCATTTTCACACCTAATTGCAAATGTTTTTACTGAGCCAAGGATCGTCAAGGGCTTGCGTAGCAAGGGGTTTACCCTTTATCCTTGACGATCCTTGGTGCAGGAAATAAAATGCTACTTTGTGTGAAAAAAAGCATCGTAGGTGGTCAACTCGAAGATGAGCGTTTGCTCCAAAAATGGTCAACTTTTTGATTAGCATTCACAGTCTTCTTCATTTTTCCTTTTTTTGTTCACTTGAATCATACACCTGTCTTTATGGAGAGATTAAAAGTGATTTGTTCCAGTTTAATCGGGAAAAGATCTGGTTAATCGGAAATTTCTCGGTGATACCTTCCTTTTTGTGTAAGGGAAGGGCAATTCTACTATACAGCACTCTCCAAAAAATTCGGTTTAGAGAAAATAAGGAAATATAAAAGCCAGCACGTTTACACAAATGCTGGCTTTTATCTCAGGCTATTTCGTTTTTGAACTGCCAAGCAAAGCAAGTACTGCTTTGCGGAGTGGTTTGGACACGTCGCAGAGGACCGATACATTAACCAAAATCTAGCACAAGTCGGCAAGGTCCATGCAGCATAAAATTTCGTCGAGTGCTTTGTTCATGCGGCCGCGCTTCAATTCATATGCGATTTTAAAATACCGGAAGTTATAATGTCTTCCCTTATTAATCTGATCCTGATGTTCATAAAAGCGTTCGATTTCCGCAGAATACCGCTCTAAAACATGATCGATAGAAAGGTCGAATTTGCTGGCAGCTTCCATGATCGTCAAAAGTCCGGCTGGTATTTCCGCAGGGTGTTTGTCTAAAAAATCCAAATACTCGGGCAAGACTTGGGTATCCCCCATCAGTAAATCATACGTGTACATATTGGCTTTTGCCCACGTCTTGAACTTCTCTACCTCCATTCGCCCTGTATCATCAAGGAGTTCAAACCAGTCAAGGTCAGCATAGCCCTGCACATACTTTTTCGCTTCACCATACAGCCCTTGCATCTGCAAGGCAGCTCCTTTCAGCAGAAAGCCTTGACCGTAATACACAACCAGATGACGCTCGGTCTTGAGCGGCTCACACGTCTTGGCGTTTTTCCGTTTGCGCCATTCATGCTCGTAAACCTTCGAGGCCAGTAAGCGGAGCTCGTCTGCATACTTTTCCATATCGCTCCACCTTTGCAAAACAAAAGATACATTCGCCAACTGAAGCAACCCGTCCAACTGATAATTTTCTGGCAGGCGATTTCGATAAGGTTCAAATCGGATGACGGCTTTCCAGTTGTCTTCGGCATTCGCTCCTAGCGTTGCACGAAACAATCTGTACTGACTGAGCGAAAAGCGTTCTGAATGGCTATCCTTTTCATTTTCAATCACGAGCTGGTAAAAAGGAATGGATTCCTTGCGCTTCCCCGCTTCAAAGAGGCGTTCTCCTACTGAAAAGAGGATATCCACATTTTTTGCTCATCCAGCAGTTTAGAAACGATCGGTTGAATGCAATCCTGCCGCCCAATCTCAGCACACCGGATCAAATACGGGATCACCCTCGGCCGCGAGACTCTTTCTTTGGCAAAGCACTCGTCGGGGTACAATTCATACAGCCATCCGGGAGGCTGTTCAAATGCGGTAGCCAAGGCATCCAACTGTCTTATCGTCATCGCGCGATTGCCCCGTAAAATATCGCTGAGATGCCCGTGATTGATTCCCGACAGCGCACTGAGTTTGCTTAGGGTGTAGCCGTATTGCTTTTGGATTTTTTCTATCTCTGACCGCAACGAACGTTGCAACGGTTCTTGCAGCCTCATAGAATACCTCCTAATCGAAAAAGTTTTGCGTGGGCGAATTTTGTTTCTGGTAAATATTGATAAATCCAAATTCCACTTTAGTTTACTGTACAGTGCTGAGTCAAGGGAAACTGGCATCTCGGTAACGAGAAGTTTTTTAACCAGGCTGCGAGTAGTATGGCACTGAGCTTGAGGGGAAAAGTCCCGATGGGGTCTTGTTTCTCCAAGAGCAATAGATACGCAGATGAGAGTGAGCAAGAAGATTCTGAGGAAACAGGAAGAACCTTCGGCGTCATGCTGGGCGATGGGGATGTCTGCCGAAAGGAAGGGGGAGAAGTGAGGTGCGTCTTTTTGTGGACAAAAGATATTTTGTCGTGATTTCGGCAGGAAACGAGGGAGAGGTATTATAAAAATGAGGCAAATGATTTATTATAGTCGTGAGAGCACATGATTATACCCCTGCAAGTGAATACTAATGATAGGACTCAGCCGGAAAATAAATGGAGAGAAAGTGTTTTCGAGGATGGGGCCTGTTTTTGGACAGAAAGGTAATCCTCGAAAAAAGTGCGGAATGTTGAGGACTTTGACTACAAGCAAAGCCTTGGCATTACTGAGTTTGTTCATGCCGACCAAGGTCGGTTACATTGAGGACCCGAGGTACGAGGGGACTGAAACACGCTGAAAACTCAGGGTAAAAACCGATGAGGTCACGTTACATTAAGACCCCGAGAAACAAAGGGACTGAAACCGCTCTAACACAGACTGTTCTGCTTTTTTCGCTTCTGTACATTACGAACCCGAACACGAGTGAACTGCCACAACGAACCAAGTTCTTACGACAAAATGGCAACTGCCTAGAACACCCTAAACCCACAAAATAAGCCTACGAAAAAATTAAACTCATACTGAACAAACCGCAAAGCCCAACATTAAAAAATCCGCCCAACCAAAACCCCAGTTCCGAAACGAGGTGACCAAATGTTCGGATACTTCATCACGTTTGCCCTTAACTTTATAGTGGCCTACTTTATTTACGACGACCCCAGCATCCTGAAGCCTTTCGTGCACTCCGTTTTGATTCTGGCTTTGATCGTCCTCGTGGATCTATTTAAGAAAAAACAAAGAGCCACGCGCTGACTTTCAAGAAGGCAGTATGGAGCGCTAAAACAACTGGAAAGTAAGCAAAATGCCCTAATTCACACTTTTACAATTGTTGTATTTTGGGAACTATCCCGGACTGATCCAAATATAGGGAGCGAACCGTTACTATCCGTAAGACCATCCCCCATACACCCCACCCTCATTCCTACAACTACGCTATATCTATCTGTAATGACAAACGTACGTTCCTATGCTACTATAAAAATAAAAAGCAGGTGCTCCCCCAATGAACAAACCCGTCCACGTTAAATTGACGCACTATTCTCCCGCTCACTTGCCAGCGCTGCGCTCGTTTGAACTCCCCGAAGAACAGGGACAGTTTACATCATTGCCTGTCGAGACTCTCGCGGTAACAGAAGGCCAATACCCGATTGTGATTGTAAGCGAAAAGGAACCCGTAGGCTTCTTCTTGCTCCATTCCACGGAGCGGGTAAAGGAGTATTCCGCGAACCCCGACGCGATGCTGCTCACTTCCTTTTCCATTAACCATGCACAACAAGGCAAAGGCTATGCAAAGCAAGGAATGCTTCTCTTGCCGGCATTTATCCGTACCGAGTTTCCTGCCTGTACGGAAATTGTTTTGGCAGTGAACCATAAAAACATCCCTGCCCAGCGGCTGTATGTGGCAGCGGGCTTTGCAGATACCGGGCGCAGAAGAATGGGGCCGCTCGGCGAGCAATTTGTTTTCTGTTTGCCGCTGCCAAATGACCCGCAATAATCGCTAGCTACGCTATACGCTACTACAGCGCCAGCAGACAGCGGAGCTGCACACGAAAAACAAGCCGGAAACCCGCATTGGTAAAGGGCTCCCGGCTCTTTTCACACTCTGTTTGTTCCTGCAACTCGCAGTTCTCCTTCTTCGACAGCACTCATCTCAGCTCCGGCATGCTTGCTACGCATTCACACGAATACAACCGCCAGCCTGGACACTAGCCATCACACCGGAAACAATCGACCAAAAGCCAAGCCCGGCCCTAAAAGCGCAATCCATTCAGTTTTGCCTCTCTACCATACAAAATCCGCTTGCTAAGCCGAGCTACAACGACTTTCACTCGCTCTATACACGACAACCGCAACGAAAACAAACCGACAACACAACCGACAAAAAAACCGAAAACAAAAACAAGGCCCCACCCCAAAAAGGGACAAGACCTCGCTTTTCCAAACTCATTCACATTCAGCAACAATCGCGCCTGACACAGCGTAATGCTCCAACTGAATATCCATGTCCAGTCCTAGGGCAAGCTTGGCCATCTGATAACCGACGTAAGGCCCCATTGTCAGGCCGGACGCGCCGAGGCCATTGGCGACGAAAATGCCTTCCCAGCCGGGGAGCGGGCCGAGGACGGGAAGAAATCCCGGCGTGAACGGGCGAAAGCCTACCCGCGCTTCCACGAACGTGCTGTCGGCAAGCCTGGGGGCGATGTCCAGCGCTTTTGTGAACACTTCATGCAAGCCGCCTGGCGTTACGCGCGTGTCGAAGCCTGCGACGTCGTTTTCGTGCGTGGCTCCGACGACCATTTTTTGCTGATCGAAGGCGAGCAAATATTGATCGTTGGGCGGAATCACCACAGGCCAGTTGCCCGTATTCGCGTCTGGATAGTCCAGATGGACAATTTGCCCCTTTTGGAAAGTAACCTGAAACTGGACGCCCAGAGACTGGAAAATTTCGTTCGCCCACGCTCCGGCACAGACGATGACGGAATCGGCGGTGATCGTTTCAGAGCCTGCACGCACTCCGGTTACCCGCGTTCCGTTGTGTACCAGGGTAGCTTCCTCGTATAGAAGCACAGCTCCATTTTTTTGCGCAGCCCGCAGCAAAGCATCCCGCAGGGCGCGGCCATCCACGCGAGCGGCTCCTGTGACATGCACCGCGGCGTAGTCCTCGTCGAGCGGAGGAAAAAGCGCTTTTGTCTCCTCGGAGGAAAGCATGGTGACGTCGCCCAGCTCCGGCGCATCTTCCTTGCGCGTGAGAGCCCGCTTTTCCAGCGCCTGCAGCTTGTCTGTATCCTTGTGAATGCTAAGAGCGCCGACACGGGCATACCCGGTGCTCGTCTCGCCGCTCTGCTCAAGCTCGGCGATCAGCGAGGGGTAAAAGCGCGCGCCTTCCTTCGCCAGTTTGTACCACGCCTGATTGCGCCTTTGCGACAGCCACGGGCAAATGATCCCTGCGGCTGCATCGGTGGCCTGGCCTTCATGTTTTCGGTCCACAATGATTACTTCTGCGCCTCTTTTTGATAGCTGATACGCCGTCGAAGCACCCAAAATTCCGGCACCTACAACAATGATTTTTTGCATGGTTCGCATCCTTTTTCATGAGGGGTGTACAATGGCTTCCTTATTACTATAAACTAACGGAGCAAGAAAAGGTACGTCTGCCATGGACCCAAGCTTGTGAACAGATGAAGGCGTAATTGTCGAAAAGATAATTAGTGCAAAAGTACCAATATTGGCGTAATCTGATAGTAATATAGTCGTTGGCGGATTGCTAGACAGCTAAAGGGCAAAACCATCATGATTTTGCTTCTGGCGCTTATACGAAGCCAAGCCAAAAAGGAAAAAGGAGGAGAGGGAAAAAGTGAGAGTATGGAGGCTTTTGCTATTGTTCCTGCTCATGGTTCAACTGACGTTGGGGACTTGGGGGCCGCAGGCGATTAGCCATGCGAATAGCGGGAACGACTTGAAAAAGCAGATTTTGGAGATTACGGATTCCGGCAGTTCGGAGCTTTCCTTGTCCAGTTCCGACTATGCGATCACGACGATGAGCATGAAAAAATTCGTCGCGATTCGCGAAGAGCTGGACGGGAAATACGATGCGATCTACATCGGCTCCGGGAAGTACAGCACGGATCCGGTAAGCTATCGCAACATGGAAAACTCCAGTTCCCCGACGGATCGGGCCAACGCGCACGATACAAAAAACAAAATGAACGACATCACCGACCTGAAGGCCGAAGCGATCAAAAAGGAGTTTATCAGCAAAGGCCAACTGGTAGTCTTGCACAACGATACCGTTACCAAAAATACAGGCAAGTTGAAAGCGCATTTTAACCCATATAAAAGTGGCAGCCAGAAAAATGTCCTTTTTGCCAGCAGCGCCTCAGATGCAGCGAAAAAAATTGCGCAAAACATAGCGACAAGACCGCGCTTGACCATTCTTTCCCAGCCGAGCGATTACACGCTTTCCTCGCATGCCATTTACGGTCCGGGAGATAAGATCACCTACACGTTCAAGTTGGCGAACTACTCTTCTTTTGTCGGCCGCGGGCTGAGCGCCAATCTGTACATTGACGCTGACTTCGACAGAGTATATGAGCCGGAAGAGCTGGTCAGCACGACTTCGCTTACGGCCAACAGCGCAGTCAACGAGCTTTCCTTCGTCCTGCCAAAAGGCTTGTCCACGCTGTACTACTGGAAGCTGGAGCTGGTAGACGAAGCGACCAAGCTGAAAGATTACGAGACAGGCATTTTTCAGTTCCGCGATCAAAAAGTGAACGTCAGGGTGCTGCAAGTAACCGTCAGCTCCAATGACGAGAGCGATTTGAACAAGCGGATTCAGAAGGCGTATCTGGACAACGGCACCGATTACGCCCTCCAGATCAATACGGTTTCGATGAGTGATTTCAACAAAACGTATTACAAGACCTTGAACGGCAACTACGACATGCTGGTGTTTGGCTTCCGGGATACATACAACGAAGGCGCGTCGATCAGTACAGCAGCAGCCGAAGCGGTGCAATCTTTTATCCGCACAGGCCAGGGCGTCATGTTTTCCCACGATACGATCTACCGCAGCAGCAACAACTGGCTCACGTATTTCAAAGACATTAGCGGACAAATCGACCCGATGCACAACCTGGGCTTCGGAGCGCCGAACCGTTCGAAAACGACCAAGCAAGTCAACAGCGGCTTGCTGACGCAGTACCCGTTTGCTTTGGGAGAATCCGTCACGGTGGCGGAAACGCACGACCAGTACTATACGCTTGACCTGGAAGATCCGACTGTCATTCCGTGGTACAACATGACAGGCAGCAACCGGGACGTCGACGATAGCTGGAACCATTACTACACCTACTCCAAGGGAGGCGTCACCTACTCGGGTACGGGACACACCTCCAGCAGCTTTCCGGATTCCGAGCAAAAGCTGTTCGTCAACACGCTGTACCGCGCCTTCATCGGTGCCAACCATGCGCCGATCATTACGATGATTGCGCCAAATGACAAGGAGCGCATTCGCAGCACCGACAAGGCGTTCGATATCGTCTACCGCGTGGACGACTACGATTTGAAAGACTTCATGCTGAAAACGAAAATCTACGTCGACGGCAAGCAGGTCTACTCCAATGATCGGACAGGTAACGGCTCGATCGTCATTTATCAGGCGGCCAATACCAAGCCGAACGGCGGCGAGATCGAGATCAGGGTAGAGGTGGAAGACAGCAAGGGAGCCAAGCAAACCGTTACGCGAAAAGTCATCGTAGACAAAGTGACACCTGCGCTCGCCCTGTCTCGCAAAGTGCTCAATGAAAATCCGGGACGGATCAAGAAAAGCGATCCGATCGCGATCGAGTACACCATCGAGCCTAGGGATATTCCCGTCAGCGAGCTGGCGTCGACAGGTCTGCGTCCAATCTGGATGCCGCAGGAGAGCTATGTGGTCGGCCAGGCGTATTCGTTCCAGGACCCGACAAAAGGGGATTTTGGACCGATTGCGTGGGCAAGTCCAAACACTGGCACGGCATACCTGAATCTGTTGAAGACAGGCTACACCCAATCCGTTTCACTCGGTGCGACCGTCAATACGCTGCCAGGCAGCAATCTGAAAAACGAACTGAATGAAGGCTTGAAATATTTGTATGATCGAAAGGCGATCATTACGCTGCCGATCGTCGACGATACGAAGCTGACCAGCAGTTCCACAGCGGCGCCGATCCTCAACTTTGGCCGCTTTGAAGTGAAAAAGGATGCGGCTGGCAACTACACAGGCGTCTTCCAGGGATACGTGTATCAGGTTACTGGCAATCAGCTTACCTTGAAAAATATCAGCTTCAACGAAATTTACCCGGAGGGCATTGAAGTGAGCAGCAATTCCGAAGGGTGGCAACAGTCTACGTCAGGAGGCAAAAAGCAACTGGCTGGACAGTTGCAGGATGTGACGTACAACCTCGTGAATACGTCTGCCGGCAAGGTGTACCGTGCGGAGAAACAGCAATTCACCGTAGAGCTGAAAGCAACGAAAAGCGGTCTGTACACGCTCAACCAAGCTCAGATGAATTACACCGATTTTACGGAAGCGGAGATTACGGACAAGTTCAACAGCGTGAACTTCAATGTGTACACGGCTGTGGAAGGCGTCACCCTCAATAAAGAGCAAATTACACTCGTCGCGGAAGATCCGGCTCGCAATACCGAGAAGCTGGTGGCAACCGTCTTCCCGGCTGATGCAGAAAACAAAGACGTGAAATGGACCTCCAGCAACGAAAAAGTAGCGACCGTCGACTCGGTAGGGCGTGTCGTCGCTGTCGGCAGCGGTCAGGCAACGATCACGGTGACGACAGTGGACGGCGGATATACGGACACGTGCCTGGTCATCGTTTCGTCCCAGCCGCAGTTGACCATGACACCTAACGATGGCTGGAACAGCTTGTATCCAAAAGAAGTAGTCATTACGGCAGAAGTCATCCACTTCAGTAAAACCGAAGTGCTGCAACCGGATTTCCGCATCAACGGTACTTCTGTAGACCCTGGCACACCGAAGGCTCCGGTTGAAGTCGGAAACGGCCTGTTCAAAACGACGTACCAGTTTACGATTGAGCAAAATCAGACCTCGTTGGGCGGACCTTTTGTCGGGCCTGCGGTGATTACAGGTCAGGTGAAAAACGGGCTGGGACGGCTTTCCAACGAAGCAGAAGGGAAAGTGTACTTTAACCCGCCAATCGAAATTACGGCGACGGGCGAGCGAGAGGGCAGCTCGCAGACGGCCAAGCTTGTCGCTACGCCGTCTGGAACGATCATGCCAAATGCAACCTTTGGCTGGGTTTACGAGAGCGATAACAAGAATGTCAACCACCAGACGCAACTGACCGATTTCAACAACGGCACCACTGCCCAAGGCGTACCGTTGAAGCCAGGCGTGAACCACTTTGTAGTCGCCATGCGCCAAGACTTTAACGAGGACGGAGATACGACGGATGTTAATGAAATGAGCGTGTCGAAGGTCATCACGATCGGCGGTAGCGAGTATCCGGTATTTACGGCAGAGGCGGAGAAGGTTTTGGAGCTGGAAAGCATAGGGACTGTGAAGGTGACCCCTCAAGAGCATGTCACCGAGGATACCGTCTGGAAGTACAGCACAACGCCTAACCCTACGGAAAGCGACTTTACGCCGATTCCCAACATGGACAGCAAAAATGATAACTACCTGGACATTCCGCTGCGCACGGAAGGCGGAAAGTACGTGGAAACCACGGTTATCATCAAGGCAGATAATGGCGACGGCTATGTGACGACTCGCCAGGTTGTCCTGACACCGCCGAAAGAAAGAACTTCGCCGTATGCCTTTGTCATCTCGACTGGAAGCGTGCAGGAAAACAGGGCGGTAAACGTGCGCCTGGGCTACTCTTTTAAAGACGTAGATGTCGATGGCAGAGTCAAGGTCAACGTAAAAAATGCAAAATATACGATTGTGCAGGTCGGAAGCGGTGAACCTGGCACAACGGTTGCTCTCCCGCATAGCGTTATTTTTGCAGAGAAGTTCCTCAATCTGAAAACGGACAATTCGAAGACGAAAACATACAAGATTACCGTAGAAGTCGAATACACCGTTACGACCATTCGCAAGGGAGGAAAGAAAATAGAATCCCCAATCAAGCATACGCAAGATGAGTTGACCATCACCGTTCTGGCAACGGGTACACGCCAATAACCGCTTCCTGACATGAAAAATAGAAAGTGCCAATGCGAACGGGTTTGTCTCGCATTGGCACTTTTGCTTTTACTCCAGGATCGGATCTCCTACTTCGGGATACTCTTTGTCGTACATGTCGATGTGAAAACGGTCGCCAGGCGGGAGGCCCGGTGTCTTCTCTTCGAAAATGTTGCGGTCAAAAGAAATCGACATGTGCGTCGGTGGCTTTTCCGCACGGTCTTCGCGCACGGAGTTCAATTCGATGTAGCTGGTTCCTTCTTCTACAGCATCACGCACGCTGCGGCCTGTGGCGATTCCGCCAATCAGCCGGTTGTGGGAGTTGATCGAGTAAATCTCCATGGCGCTCTCCGAGTACAGGAAGGCCGAGAGTGGATAAATGTCCTTGCTGTCGATCGAGCTTTCGTCTTTGTACCTGTCTGTGAGGCTGATCGTGCCGGACGCGATAATGACCAGGTTGTTTTTCCGACCGGGCTGCGTAATATTTTGGATCTCGCGAATGACCACGTTGCCATCGACATAAACCGTGCCGTTGATGGACACGTCTCCGACAATGTCCAGGTTGCCCTTGATGTAGATCGTGCCCGTGTAAGTGAAAGGCTTGCCTTCATGGTCCGGCTTCGCCTTGAACGAGCCGCTTCTGCCCATCTCTACCGCTGCCATTCCTTCGCCGTCCGGACCGCTGATGTACAGATGGCGAATGTTTTCCAGCGAATCTCCCGTGAAGCGGGCCGTCAGGTTCAGGAAATCCGGGTTGGCATCGCGATAAGGCGATTCGATGGCGAGCAGCTCACCGCTCGGCGCGTAGGCATCGATAAAGCCAGGAGGCACTGCGCCATCCGCTTCGTCAGGGTCTCTGAACCATCTGGCCGATTCGACAGGCGGCATTTGCTGTGCGCTGGTCGCGAGTGCTTTTCCTTCGCGGATGCGGTCGGAGACGTATTTCGCCGTGCTTCCCACTTGTTCATCTATGAACAGCGAATCTGTCGGACGATTTCTTTCGGTCACGATAGGCGGCTCATATCCGGGGATGTACGGCGTGGCCGGATCAGCACTGAGCGTAACCGCATTTTCCTCCGTGTCTGGCAGCGGGCTGGGGACGAAGGCAGATTCCAGATCAGCAATTCGCGGGCCGGAAAAAGCGGTGCTGCTCGGCTCCTCCGCAGGAAAAGCGGCAATTTCCATCAGGCGGCTGCGGCTCGGCAGGAAAATTTCGCCCTCCACGTAGTTGGGACCGCTTGTGCCGACCTCCCAGACTACCTCATCGTTTGCCGGATCGCTGTCCTCCGTATTTTTCAACGAGCTGTAACGATAGCGCGAGCTGGTCACAACCGAGTCGGCTGCGATGTTGCCAATCACGTTGCTCCCGCCGAAAAGCCGCAGTTGGCCGGGAGTGCTGATCGCATAGTGAAAAGGCGCAGGCACGGTATTCACGTAGACAGTCGAGGTGAGCTTGACCTTCCGCAAGTTTTCCGCCCGGTCGGGAATGCCGATCACGGACACTTTGAGCTTCAGCACATACGGCTGGCTGGTGCTGCCGGTGTCGCGGGGAATCCGCGACTCGATGGCGGTATGGATGGCGAAGCTGCCGTTCATGCCCGGCAAGCGGATTTCCTTGTATGTATTCGGTTCCGTAGCGGAGATGCTCTCGACCAGGTCGATGACCTTGTCGCTGGATTGGGTCACTGGCACCTCAGTGGGGCGCGACAAAGAATCCCGCACCTCGCTGATCGTCCCATTCCCGTTCAGGAAGGAATGAGGCATCTGCAACTGCGTCTCCAAATACTCCTGGAAATAGGCCAGTCCCGCGTCTGCCAGCAGTTTGCCCTGCACCTCATCCTCGGCAAAGGTGCGCTGCTTTACGCTCTGCATGGTGTAGCTGGCGAGCGAGAGGGCCAGGACCGTAAACAGGACAATGATAAAAAAGACGATGACAAGGGCGCCGCCCCTCTCTTCTTTGACGATCTGCATGGACTCACCCCTTCTGCTCGCTGCCCAGCTCGATTTCCGTACGGACGACACGTACATACTGGGCTTTTTCCGTGTTTTGTGTGACGGCGTTCTCCACCTCGGTCCAATTGGCAAAAAGCTGGTGGTTTTGCCTGTCCTCCTCTGTGGAAGGAAGCGGGAAAGAACCGTAGCGCAGGGCAACGACGAGATAGAGAACTACCTGTTTTTGGGCAGCATCGTCGTTTTCTTGCTGAGGCATGGTGAAAAAGCCTTTTACCATATACTGGTTACGATCTGCCGGAAAGGGAATGTGGCTGCATGGATTGATCTCTGACCCGTGTGTTTCACAGGCGGCAAAAGCATACGTTTCCCTGGTGAGCAGCGACACTGTTTGCGTGCTCGTGGAGGCTCGATCAATTTTGACGGAGCGCTTGTGCAAATAGACCCGGCTGGAGCTGGTGGCATCGGCAAACTCGGGAAAAGAGGCGCTGACGATATGCCGTGCTGCCGTATCGTCCGCTGATCCTTGTTCGGGGTCGGCCGAGGCAGAAGGCAGCTTGACGTAGTCCGCCTCCTGGATCGTGCGCATCACGTCGCCAATGACAAAATCTGTATCGTTTCGCAACGTGTTTTTTAAGGAAGTAGTTTGATAGATTTCTACTCCTTTGACGTACACACCGATCAGCGGGATCAAGATGGCAAAGAAAATGAGCGACGTGGTGAGCACCTCAACGAGCGTAAGCCCGCGTTCATCCTTGAGGTATTTGGTTAGCGGTAGTTTGCGCGATCTGATTATCATGCGTCATTCTCCTGCCCAATCTCTGGATTGGCTATCAATGTTTCCAGCTCCGCGACTTTCACATCGTTTGAAAAGACTGTGACGACGACTCTGATGAGCGACTGGGATGCTGTTTGCTCTGTTGTGATAAACCGGGGGAGCACGTAAGTCTGGTAGACGCGATCGTTGATGGTCATGTCAGCGAGCTTGATCCCCTTGAAGTCGTTGGGCCAATTCGGTGCCTCGTTGGAGCAGATGCTTGCGAGCAGGTGAAAAGGAAGCGGTTTGCCCAAGTATTGATCTGCCAGCGAAATTCCTTGCTGCTGATCGGCTGGGATCACGCCATTTCCGGCCCGCCACTCTTCCACAGTCTGCCTGGCCAAGTTCATGGCGACTTGCCGACTGTCCTGATTGCCGGAGATTTCAAAGCTTCTGACGAGAAAATGGCTCAAAAACAGGAGGGCGATGGAAAAAATTAGAAGCGATGCGACCACTTCGACCAAGGACAAGCCTTTTTCGTTATCTAGTACTTTCATCCTGGTTATCCTCCTGGAAAGGTTCGTGACCTTATTGTACACGAAATGAGAAAAATAGGATATTATACAGGAATGTCAAAATTTCGAACAGGAATTTGCACATCAAAGTCGAATCGGGTTAGAGAGAAAGGAATGGGTCTAATGGCATATTTTTTTGAGAGGATAGGGTGAAATAAAGATGGATACAACAGGTGTCCTGATATTTATTGGCTGCTATTTTCTATTGTCTGCCCTATTTGGAGTGATGCTCTATCGGAGGGCGAAGCGCACTTTTGCGCGAAAAGGCTGGCTGGTAGCAGCGGGGGCGGTCCTGATCGGCGCCGTTTCTCCTTTCTTTATTGCTTACACAAGCTTGTGGCTGTGGCTGTCCGTTTTTCTTTTGCTCGCGGTTTGCCTGGCGTGGGGCGCATGGAAGCTGTCCGCAGTGCCTGTAAGGAGAGGCGGATTTGCTCCTGTTTTTTCTGTGCCGGCGACAGCGGAGCTGGGTCGGCAGCATCCGTGGAGTTTGGAAGAGGCAGCGGATGAGCAGCAAGACGAAGGCGTGCCAGCAGTGAGTGAGCTTGAGCAGCAGCATGAGAGTGAGCACCAGCATGAGCATGAGCTTGAGCATGACCTTGAGTTGGAACTGGAGCTGGAGGAAGAAGTCGAACAGGCGGCTTTGGCTGAAGTGGCCGTGAGCCAGGAGGAAGGCAGCTTGCAGGAAATCCGCGACGAGGATGAGGCGATCAGCTACGACTTTTTGCAGGAGGAAGAAGCGGAGACGATTCCGTTCATGCCTGCACTGGAGCCTCCTTCGGCAAAAATAGAGGCCGAGGAAGCAGACGAGGATCGGATCATCTACTTTTTCGAGGAAGAGTCTCCTGCCGAAAAGAAAACCATGCCTGACACAACGGAACGGACAGATGTCGGGAAAGCCGATGAGCATGAATGGAATTTCATCCACGATGACAAGCAGACAAATGAATAACCGATAAAGAAAGGCGTTGACGTATGTACGCAACCCAAATCTCGCCTCGACGGCGCTATTCGTTTTCTTGGTTCTTTGCCATATTTTTCGTCCAGCTCATCCTGATCCCGGCGCTTTCGCTTTTTTCGATGATCGAGTGGGGAGGCGCCACTTTTGGCGAGAAGATTTTCCAGGAAGAGATCAGGATCGCATCGCTTCCCGTAGGCGGCCAGACATATGAGGAAGCAAAACAGAAGCTGCTTGAGGCCGTACAGGCCAGCCGAAATACAGAAATTCGCTTTGTACTGGATGGACAAGCGTACCCGATTGACAAAAGCAAGCTGCAACTCAGCTTTGATGTAGAAGCGACCTTGCAGGAGGCGTATGCCCGCTCCCGAGAAAAGACCGGGTTTTTCTCCCGCTTGTGGGGGGATTCTGCGCCTGTCAATGTGCCGATCAAGATTGCCTTTGATCGCGCGGAGATGTCCAGACAGCTTGACGCCATCGGACAACAGATCGAGCGCCCGGCTGTGTCTGCGACAGGAGCTGTTTCGGGGAATACGATCTCGATCGTGCCAGAGGTGGTCGGTTACCGGATCAATGTGGAGCAGTCTTTATCCGCCTTTGAGCAAGTCATCTCGTCCAATCTCGCAGATTGGTCGGGAGAGCTTCGTCTGGCTGTACAGGAGGACGTGCCACAAATCCGCACAGCAGATTTGGAGTCGATCAAAAACATGCTGGCTGAGCAGTCTTTGCCGATGGCTGTTTCCGGGAGCAGCGGGCTTGCCAATTTGCAGCAGCTCGTCTCCCGCCTGAACGGCACGGTCGTTTTGCCTGGCGAGACGTTTTCCTTCCTGAAGGCGACAGGGCCGTACACGCAGGAAAACGGCTATGTGCTGCAGCCGATTCTCGCCGACGAACAAGTCGTTCCGGACCAGCTCGGTGGAGCCGCGACACAGGCAGCGACTGCTCTCTACCAAACCATTTTGCAGAACCGTCTGACCGTGATCGAGCGGCATGCGGCTCAGCGGCCTGTTTCCTATACAAGTGCAGGGCTGGAAGCGCGGGTCGATGGGGAAGAACTCGATCTGCGCTTTTCCAACCAGACGGAGAAGCCGCTGTTTATCCATGCGGCACTGCAGAGCAATCAGGTGCGAGTGGCGCTTTTCGGGGCAAAGCAGGACGTGCCTGTGGCGACGCTTGTTACGGAAAAAGGCGCGACGGTGTCGCCGAATACGATTGTTCGCGTAGACCAAACGCTGGGGCCAAACGAGGAGTTCATCGAGCGCAAAGGCAGCGAGGGCTTCACGATCGCCGTTTACCAGAGCTGGCAGGAGAAAGGGATATTCCGGAAGCAAAAGGTTTCCGAGGATTACTACAAGCCGCTGCACAACGTCGTTGCGGTTGGCCCCGTTTATGAAAAAGACAAGAAGGCGCGGGCGACAACTGTGCCAGGGGCGCAACAGGAAGGCGATGCGGCTCCGGCCGAAACGGCTGATGACGGCGGCGGAACACCTGCCGCTGCACCGCCTCCAGACATACCGATGCCAAGCGCCCCTTCCACTGACGCAAACAGCGGAAGCACTGGCGGGACGGAAGTGGTAAACGGCATTATTTATCAAAACTAGGCAAAGCAACCGTACGTAAGAGGGGGGAGTCTCTTGTCCCGCAAAAGGCTTGGCGACATCTTGGTCGAGAGCGGCATCGTTACCACCGACCAGTTGCAGGAAGCGCTGGTCGAACAAAAAAAATCGAAGCTGAAGCTCGGTGACCACCTGCTGCAAAGCGGCTACATCACCGAGCAGCAACTGATTGAAATTCTGGAATACCAGTTGGGGATTCCCCATGTCAGCCTGTTTCGCATGCGTCTGGATCCGTCTTTGTCAGCGATTGTGCCAGAGGAGCTGGCTCGCCGCCACTCGCTGGTTCCGTTGAAAAAAGAAGAGAACAAGCTGACTGTCGCGATGGTTGACCCGCTTGATTACTACGCAATTGACGAGCTGAGGATGAGCACGGGTTTTGTCATTAACGTGGTGATCGCGACCCGGGACGAGATTCAGCGCGCCATCTCGCGAATGTACAGCATGCAAGGCTCTGTGCAGGAGCTGATGGAAGGCATCGAAGTGCCGGAGGATTTGGAAGAAGCGCGGATTTTTGACGACAATTCGCCGATTGTTCGCCTGGTCAACCAAATGTTTGAGCAGGCTGTCCAGCTTCGGGCGAGCGACATCCATATCGAGCCGATGGAAGACGGCATCCGCGTCCGTTTCCGCATCGATGGTCTGATGCGAACGGAGCGGGTCTTGCCGCGGCACATGCAGGGGATGCTGACGGCCCGGCTGAAAATCATGGCGAATCTGAACATCGCCGAACGCAGGATGCCGCAGGATGGCCGGGTGCAGATGAATGTAGACTTCAAGGAAATTGATATCCGGATGTCGACTTTGCCTACCATCTACGGGGAAAAAATCGTCATGCGTCTGCTGGACCTGACCAACGCTCTGGTGGAGATGAGCCAGCTCGGCTTGTCGAAGCGCAATCTGGCGATGTTTCAAGAGCTGGTTACGATGTCCAACGGGATCGTACTGGTGACGGGCCCGACGGGAAGCGGGAAATCGACGACGTTGTACTCGGCGCTCAACCATTTGAACTCAGAGCATGTCAACATCATTACCGTCGAGGACCCTGTCGAGTATCAGCTTGACGGGATCAACCAGGTGCAGGTCAACGAAAATATCGGGATGAGCTTCGCTTCCGCGCTGCGCTCGATTTTGCGCCAGGACCCGGACATCATCATGGTCGGGGAGATTCGCGACAGGGAGACGGCCGAAATCGCCATCCGCGCCGCGCTCACCGGGCACTCGGTGTTCAGCACGCTGCATACCAACGACGCGGTCAGCAGCATTACCCGTCTCGTGGACATGGGCATTCCGTCGTTTTTGATCGCTTCTTCGGTGCACGGCGTACTCGCGCAGCGGCTCGTCCGCCGCATCTGCAAGGACTGCAAGCAGGAATACCAGGCGTCCGAACAGGAGAAGAAGTTGTTTGCCCAAAAAGGGTTGAACGTGGAAACATTATGGAGGGGAAAAGGCTGCGCAAGCTGTCAAATGACCGGATACCGAGGCAGGATCGCCGTTCACGAGGTGTTCAAGATCGACGACACGATCCGCTCGATGCTGATTCAAAACCTCCCGTCCCACGAGTACAAAAAGTATGCGATGAAAAACGGGATGGTCCTGCTGTTCGACGATGGCCTGCTCAAAGTAAAGCAGGGCATCACCACCATGGAAGAAATTTATCGGATATCGGTCAGCCAGTGACGGCCGACGTCAGGAAGAGGGAGGATGAAGCGTGTCTAGTGTCGATATTAACAAGCTGCTGAAGTACGCCTTTGAAAAAAGAGCATCCGACCTGCACATATCGGTAGGGACGTCGCCTGTCTTTCGGATTGACGGCGAGCTGAAGCGGCTGGATTTGCCGCCGCTCACTCCGGAAGACACCGAGTCGATGGCGCGGACCTTGATCCAGGAGCACATGTACCACAAGTTCCAGGAAAAAGGCGAGCTGGATTTCTCTTACGGCCTGGCAGGGGTGTCCCGTTTTCGGGTGAACGCGTATCAGCAGCGCGGCTGCACAGGGATCGTGGCTCGGGTCATTCCGACATCGGTGCCGACCATTGAATCGCTCTGTATGCCGGAGATTTTGCGGAAATTCTCGCAAAAGCCCCAGGGACTGCTGCTGGTAACAGGTCCGACAGGCAGCGGGAAATCGACCACGCTTGCCGCGATGATCGACTATATCAACCGCACGATGAGAAAGCACGTGATTACGTTGGAGGACCCGATCGAGTATTTGCACAAGCATCAGCTCTCCATCGTGAACCAGCGCGAGATCGGCTTTGATACAAAAGATTTTGCCAGCGGGCTGCGGGCCGCGCTGCGCCAGGACCCTGACGTGATTCTCGTCGGCGAGATGCGCGATCTGGAGACGATCAGCACCGCGATTACGGCGGCGGAGACCGGACATTTGGTGCTCGCGACGCTGCATACGTCAGACGCACCGCAGACCATCGACCGGATTATTGACGTTTTCCCCGGCAGCCAACAGCCGCAAATGCGGACACAGCTCGCTTCCGTCCTGGTCGGCATCATCTCGCAGCGCCTTTTTCCGAAGGTAGGCGGTGGCAGGACGGTGGCGACGGAGATTCTCGTCAATACCCCTGCGGTCGCCAACCTGATTCGCAGCGAAAAGGTGCATCAGATCAAGAGCATTCTCCAGACAAGCAGGGAGATGGGCATGCATACGCTGGAGATGTCGATCAAGGAGCTGATCGCAAGCGGCACGATCACGATGGAGGCGGCCCAGTATTTCCTGAATGAGAGGGTGCTGGAGTAATGCCTACTTTTCAATACGAAGGCCGCGAGCGGACGGGGAAAAAGGTCAGGGGCAAAATCGAAGCCAATACAAGAAACTCTGCCATCATGGAATTGAAGCAGCAAGGCGTCCTCGTGCTGAACATGCAGGAGCCGATCAAAGGCGTGCTCGACCGCAACATCGAGCTCACCCGCCCGGTAAAAGGCAGGGACATCGTCATTTTCTTGCGCCAGTTTGCCACGCTGATTCGCGCGGGCATCGGGATCGTAGAATCGGTACATATCCTCGCTGCACAGACCGAGAGCAAAAAGCTGCGCAAATACTTGGTGGATATCGAGGTAGATTTGCAGCAAGGGACACAACTGTCCGAGGCGTGCGCCAAGTTTCCGAAGGTGTTTGAGCCGCTATTCATCAGCATGGTGCGCGCGGGCGAGGCGTCGGGGAATATGGAGCTTGTACTGGACAGGCTGGCTACGTTTTACGAAAAGTCCTACTACACAAAGGAAAAGATCAAGTCGGCGATGGCGTACCCGGTGACCGTAGGCTTGATGTCCGTCACCGTCACGGTCTTTTTGCTGGTCAGCATTGTGCCGACGTTTGTCGATATGTTTGCAGGCTTTCAAGCGGAATTGCCGGCGATTACGAAAGCGGTCATGGGCTTTAGCAACAGCCTGGTTGAAGTGTGGTATCTCTATTTTCTAGGACTTTTGGCACTGTTTATCGGTTTTCGAATTTTTGTCAACACTTCTTATGGACGATATTACACTGACTATGGTATGTTAAAACTACCAATATTCGGCAAGCTGCTGCAAAAAGGCGCGGTAGCAAGAATGACCAGAACGCTTGCTACGTTATTTGCCAGCTCGGTTCCGATTCTGCAATCTCTCAACATCGTCGAGGGAGTGGTAGGGAACCAGCTTATCAGCAAATCCATTGGCGAAGCGAAAGAAAGCCTGCGCCAAGGTCGTCCTCTGTCAGAGCCGTTCAAAAAATCGTGGGTAATCCCTCCGATGGTGTCCCATATGATTGCGGTTGGCGAAGAGACAGGTTCGCTTGATTCGATGCTGGACAAGGTTGCAGATTTCTACGAAAAGGAAGTGGAGAACTCTGTTGACAAAATCAAGTCGCTAATCGAACCAATTATGATCGTCTGTTTGTCCGGAATTGTGGGAACTATCGTGCTATCCATCATGGTGCCGATGTTTGAGATTTTCAGTCAAGTTAAATAATGGTCGGGGGAGGACATATTGTATGTTGAAAAAGATTTTAAAAAATGAGCGTGGCCTTACACTGATCGAGCTGTTGGCCGTGATTGTGATTATTGGAATTATTGCGGCGATTGCAGTTCCTTCGATTGGAAATATTATTGAAAATTCCCGCCGCGATGCTCATGTGGCCAACGCCAGAATGTTAATTGATGCAACAAAAATGAGGATAACAACCAATCAATTAGGGACTACTGACGATGATCGTAAATTCACGTTAGCTGAACTTCGGGATTGGGGGCTCATTCAAGATATTCGTGTGCCGGGTGACAATGGAAACTATGCAGATACTAGCAATGTGGTGGTAGCACGAAATGCTACAAATAATACACTGACATACCACGTGACTTTGACTGCTCCAGGGCGTACTCATCCATTTATTAACAATGAGGAGTCACAAGACTTAACGAGAGCAGTAGTGGATTTGGATGGAGATGGCACTGAAGACGGAGCACAGTAATTCATTAGACAACTTCCTTCTCAAATATCGAGAAGGAAGTTTTTTGCAGCTTAGAAGCAGTTGGCAGCTTGCTCGCTAACACATGCCCGACACGACTTCCAACCTAGAGGTGAAGAAATGCTCCAACTACCACTCTCCATAAGCTTCTTCCTCCTCGGCCTCCTCTTTGGCTCCTTCTACAACGTAGTTGGGCTGCGAGTGCCAAAAAAACAGTCCATCATTTACCCGCCGTCGCATTGTCCGACCTGTAAGCGGCGGTTATTGCCCGGAGAATTAATCCCGGTTATTTCCTATCTTCTCGCAAAAGGAAGATGCAAGGGCTGCAAGACGGCGATTTCTCCGCTCTATCCGGTGATGGAGGGCTTGACGGGGCTTGGTTTTGTCCTTGTCTATTTGCGGTACGATCTGACCTGGGAGACGTTGCTCGGGATGTTGTTTGTCTCCCTGCTGTCGATCATCACGGTGGCGGATTTGACGTATCGGCTGATCCCGAATAAAGTGCTGCTGCTGTTCTTTTTGCTTTTTCTCGTCATGCGCTTTTTTTGGCCCTATGGCGATGCCAGCTATGTAGCGCATTTGATCGGGATGGCGGCAGGGTTTTTGTTCTTTTTTCTGCTTGCAGTCATCACGCGTGGCGGGATGGGGGGCGGCGATACCAAGCTGTTTGCTGTGATCGGGATGTTTCTGTCGCCGACGCTGTTGTTTTTGACCGTGTTTCTCTCCTCGGCCTTTGGCGCCTTGTATGGACTGTTTCTGCTGGCGATTCGCAGGGCGACGCGCAAGTCGATGATTCCGTTTGGGCCGTTTATTGCGCTGGGAGCCGTCACCGCCTATTTATACGGTTCGGCTATCGTGGACTGGTATTTATCTTTTTATTAAGCCATCGGTCTGCCACTATTTACGGCAGGGTGGAGGCGAGCTTTGTCTAATTTAGTAGAAAACAAGAAATGCATTTCCTAGCATCAATAGAAAGGGTGGAGTCGAATGGGGGTCCATCTGCCGTTTCTCCCGTCCAAAAAGAGAATTGGCATTACGATAGAAGATGACGGGATTCGCGTCGTCGAAACGTCGCAGAACGCAGGAGCTGTCCAGGTCCACCAGATGGGCATGATTCCGTTGGAGCGAGGTTTGCTTGTCGGCGGGAAGATTATGAACCAGCAGGCGCTGGAGCAGCAACTGTCCGCAGCCAAAAATCAGTTACTATTGAGCGGGAACAAGGTGTGCCTTGCCGTACCGAGCTCGTTTGTCGTCATCAGGAAGATCGCTTTGCCGCGAGTGCCGGATAAGGAAGTTCGCCCCTTGATCGAGATCGAGCTGGAATCATCCGTTCACTTGCCGTTTTCCCGTCCTTATTTTGACTATTACAAGCTGCCGAAAAACAATGTGTGGGCGCTTCCCAACCAATTCTCCGCCGAAAAGCTCGGCTCGGGAGAGGAGGAGCAGTATCTGGTCATTGCGGCGCCGGGTGAGCTGATTGACCAGTATTTGTCGCTTTTGAAGGTGCTCCGTTTGGAGGCGACTTCGGTTGATATCGAGCCGTTGGCGTTGCATCGGCTTCTGACCAGTGGCGGGATGGAGCTGAGCCGGAACATGCTCGTGGTGCAGCTCGGGGTACGCTCCATCAATGTCGGCATTTTTGAAGGAGATATTCCGGAGTTTTTGCGCAATATTCCACTTGACCTGGAAAATTACAAGAACAGTGCAGACGAGAACGAGCCGTCGACCAAAGAGCTGCTGCAATTCCTTGAACGCCGCAGCGCCTTTTCCAACTTTGCGGAGGAGTTGGCACGAGAGCTGGAACGGGTAATTAACTTTTACCAGTTCTCCTTGAAAAACGGGATAGTCAAGCTGGACACGATGTACCTCACAGGCGACTTTCCCGACCTGGATAAAATGGTCAGGTTTTTGCGCGAGCGACTTCCTCAGTTGAAGATAGCGCCGTTGCCGCTAGAGCACATTGAGCACGTAGGGGCAAACCAGGCAATGCTGCAAGCCTTCTCTGTGGCGCTGGGATTATCTTTGAGAGGTTGAGGGCTATTGGTTACGATAAATCTGCTTCCGCGAAAGAAGCGGTTATTTACCGCCTCGCATATCGTATTGTCAGGAATCGGCTTGACGTGGGTAGCTGCTGCCAGCTTTCTCTGGCTCACGTATGGCTCAACGAATGAGTCGGTCACTCTCTTGAAACAGGAAATCAAAATGAAGGAAACGGCGATTGCTGCCCTGCAAAAACAGGCGGTAGCCGTGCAAGCGGACGACTCGCTGGATCAGTATGTGCTTTTTTCCGAGCGGATGCAGCAGTTGTTTTTGCCGACGAACCTGCTCATGGACGAGATAGCGCACGCTTTGCCCGAGCATGGCCGCCTGGACAGCATCAAGTATAGCTTGAGTGGCAGCATTGAACTGGAAGGCAGCTTTGAGCAGTACGAAGATGTTGCTGCGTACCTCCACAATTTGCAAGCCTCTCCCTACGTCGTGAAAGCGGAAGTTACCAGCATCAAGGCGAGAGAAATCAAATGGCAAGGCCCTGTAGATGACCAGGGAAAACCTCTGTCGGCCATTTTGAGCACCGTTGGCGGAAAGCTGCTCCCTCGCTATACTGCTTCCCTGAAAATAAAGGCGATTACTGTTGATTTGCAAGAGCTGGTTGCCAAGGAGCAAGCTGCCGCAACAGGAAAAGCCGAAGTGAAGAAGTAAGAGGAGGGGAACCGTTGCATGGGAGAAAAGACGCGTCAGATTGCACTCTTCATCTTTGCATTATTGTTCGCTGCCTTGGCAGGAGCTTACTATTTATACATCGTACCTGTTACGGACCAAAAGACGAGCTTGCAGGTGCAGCTTGAGAAATTGAAACAAACCTTTGACCAGTTGCAAAGCGCACAGGCGACGGAGCCGACAACCCCAATGGTGATCTCCAATAAAATCCTGGAAGCGATCCCGGTTAGGCCGTATGCGGATCAGCTTATCAAGGACCTGGAGAGGCTGCAATCTGTCAGCCAGATTTCGATTGAAGAAGCCTCCTTTTCCGAGCGGGAAAAACTGTCTGCAAAAGAATTGGCTAATCAGCTCACCTACATGGATCAAGCTGAGGGGGGAGAAGCGCAGGCAACACTCGAAGGAGAGGTACAAAAGCTTGATGAAAAAGCGCAGAAGATCGCCAAGTCCGCGCAAAATGCGGGTTCATCGGCCGGACAACCAAAGCCGGCTGCCGGGAAAGAAGAGCGCCAGGTGAAGGCGGAAATGATTGAAAAATACTTGCCGCCAATTCCTTTTCATAGCGTGGAAATTTCCCTCAAGATCAAAGGCGATTACAAGGAAATTTATCGCTTTGTGAGCGAAATGCAAAAGATGTCGCGTTATTTGCGTGTCGATCAGCTCGACTTCAAATCGAACCAAAAAGACGAGTTTGTCATTCCGGAAGACACGAAAATGGTCGCAACCGTCAAGCTTACGAGCTACTTTGCGCCCCAGTTTGAAAAGGATCTGGAAAAGCTGCCAGCCGTGCAGGTGGAAGGGCCTGCGGGCAAGTGGGACCCGATGCAGTACGAAACGGTCAAAAAAGAAGAAGCATCTGTCGGGACCACTGCGAACGAAGCGAACTAGCCGTACAAACCGCAACTGATAAGAGTGAAGCCTCCCAGCCTGTTAGGGAGGTTTGTTTTCGATAGAAAAAGGCTGACAGCTCAAGTTGCTGCCAGCCTTTTTCCGCTTGATTTATTTCCCTGGCCGTTCGACCGGAGTTTTGTTAATGATGTAATAGCTAATAATCAAAATCAGAATCACGCCGGAGTAAATCAGCGTGTTGAGCGGGCTGTGGTGATCCACGATAATCAGACGAACCATAGCCGTTATGCCGATGTAAAGAAAATAGCGCAGGGGAAAATGGTAGTTCTCGCGAAAGTACTTGACGATCATGGCAATAAATTCGAAGTAGAGAAAAAAGGCAATGATGGCTTCGAGAAATTCGTTCAGCGAGGAATCGCTCGAGATCATCATTTTCCCGAAGTGGATCAGCTCCTTGCCGAGCAGCACGACGAGGATGACGGCCAGGATAATCAGGGCGAGGTTGAGGATCAGTTGGAGCAGGGACGGAACGGAGAAATGCTTGATAACGGCTTTGACATGGTTCATGACGGTGGCCTCCTGTGGAAAAAATAATCGGACAAACACAACCGTTACAATATGTTATACAAATATAATTAAAATTCAGAATATAATCAACGCATCTAGCGAAAGTGACATACTATTTACACAATCAAAAGTGAAGTCTCCCTTCGCACAAAATGGCTGGCTCATAAAGGCGAAGGGCGGTATCATTTGTGACAAGACTGTCTGAAAGGAGCGAGCCTTTTTGAATCAGCATCAAAACCAGAACCATGCCATCGCCGTCATTTCTGACATACATAGCAATGTCTTCGCGCTCGAGGCGGTTTTGCAGGACATTGACGCGCGGGGGATTCAGACGATTGTGAACCTCGGAGACGCGCTGTTTGGCCCGATTGCCCCGGTGCAAACCGCGGAGCTGCTGATGCGGCGCACGGATGTCGTCCACATTATGGGCAACTGCGACCGCTATTTGCTGGAGGGGGTGCTGGCTTCCCCCACTTTTCAGCATGTGAAGCCGCTGCTGCGCGAAGACGTGCTCGACTGGCTCCGCACGTTTCGCAAGCAGTGGGTTTACGAGGACCTTTTGTTCTGCCATGGAACGCCTTTTGCGGACGATGAGTATCTCATGGAGCGGGTCGCTCCGTACGGGACTGACGCGAAAAGCGTCACCGAACTGATGATTGAGCTGGCGAATGTACCGCAGAACGTCATTTTTTGCGGACATACGCACGTGCACAGATCGGTGTGGCTGCCGGATGGAAAATGGATCGTCAATCCGGGGAGTGTCGGGCTGCCCGCTTACTTTGAAGAGAAGCCCCATCCGCATTTCATGGAGTCGTTGACCCCGCACGCGAAGTATGCGACGGCCACGCGCCAAGGAGACTCCTGGAAAGTGGAGCACATCCTGCTTCCGTATGATTATGAAAAAGCGGCCAAAATCGCAGAGGAAGCCGGGCGCATGGACTATGCCCATGCGATCCGGACGGGCAGAGCGCGGTTGTAAAACGAGCATAGCGGCCGAGGGCCGGGCAACAAAAAAGGGGGGCACGTCGATGTGCTCCCCTTTTTCTTCTATATGTCATGGAGTCATTGACGCCGTACGCCAAGTATGCGACGTCCACAAGGTGAAATTCTCCCTTTACCAAAAAAAGAGAAAGTACCTTGGATTTCACACCTAAAAGTAGTTCTCCAAGATACTTTCGAAATTTGGATTAATTACTTGTAAAATTCTAAATCTGAGTCACTCGTATAATACGGGCAATCATCGGCCATATGTTCTACTAATCCTAATTGCCCCCATTTGGATTTAACTTTAATCATACTTGCTTGATCTTTTCCAGGTGCAGGTGGGCCAGAATAAACTGTCGTAACTATCCCAGTGTGTTCATTACCTCTTACATCGTAGTAAATTTTGCTATCTCCAGAAGCAGAACTCCTTTTTTTATAACTCCCATCTGTCATATAGGCGCCAGGGTCATTCATCCAATATTTGTTGCTAGAAGAAGTACTGTACCAAGCATAGGAATGACAATTGTAATTTGTTGTAGCTGATCTTAGGAGAGTAGTACGAGGATATGCCCTTTCAACCTCCCGATCCAGAGCTTTAATCTCCGCAGAAGATAAACGTTCCCCTAGTTGCAACACTTCCACCTTAGTGCCCTTTGGTGTCTTTACATATATAGCAGCCGCTGCCCGTTTTGGTTCTTCCGTAAGCTCTTCCACTTCTTCTACTTCGTTTGGAGATAACTTCTCTTTAATCTCACTTTGTTCTAAAATAATTTCAAGATTCTTCAAGTCTAACATTTCATCTGAAGATGCTTTCTTAACTCCCTTCGATTCTTTTGTCACTTTGTATTTCTCAAGTAGCTTCGAAGCAGCATCTTCTCTTTTCAGCAGTTCCTTTAGACCGTTGAAATTGGATGAAACAGCAGAAAAACCTTGTTCAAAAGAATCGTATGCATACATGTCGATCAGGAACGGATAGTCTAAAACAGTTTCAACAAGCTCTTCGGTTGACAATTGTTCCAAAACATCCTCAGGTATTTGGCTTACCTTTTGGCGTTCCATTTTGCTTTCAAGTGCTTTCCACTCAGTTGTTCCGGGTTTCACGGGGTACTCATATCCGCCAACTTTTTCTGCACTAGCAGGTGCGACTAAGCTTATCGCTAATAAAAACACGGGCAAAGCTCTCTTAAATAATTTCATACCTTTCCTTCCTTTTCATACGATTTGGAAAAAATAAAGAAATGGTCAATCTTGAAAGTTGTTCTAAAATCTAACCTCCCATCGCATTAGATTTCATATATGGTTTGATTCTTTGATGAGCAAAAATGATTATCTGTTTCCTTAGTTCAAATGAGCAACTTTGTTTCAATTCGAAAGCATTAGTAAGCATCTGTTTTTATTACAAATCCAAATGGATATTCCTTATCATCTTTATAAGCATTGATTCGAAAACCTCGATAAACCGTTTGAGACGGTTCATCGTTCGAATTTAAAGCAGAAGCGAAGTGCTTCTCTAATTTGAATTGATATTTATTGTCTATCCGGGTAAAGGCAACATTCTTGATTTCTTTATCCGTATATAATTGTTCACCTTTAGAATTTAGGAGAATGTCCAAAATAGTTATGTTATCATATACTGTTTCACCAAAATCGATGGTAACTGTCTCACCGTTTTTGTAGTATTTAATCTCTTGGGGAACTGTTGGGTCAAACGCAAATTTGAATTGGTCTTTGAGATTTTGATTACCGCTTAATTCATATAATTTAATAGTGTCTGCTCCAATCATTGCACTTCCCTGCTTGCTAATTGGATTTTCAGTGACACTACTATTCTCTTCCTTATTGTCAGTGGCCCCCCCACATCCGCTAATTCCCACTAAGATCAACAATAATAATAGAAAGTTTTTTAACAGGTTCATCTTCGTCACCCCATTTAGGAATTGTCATGTTTCTATTTGTGAATTCTATTGTGAAACAAAATCCATAAAAAATATATCATAATTGGAATTAACAGGGAACATGACCTGCGTTCTATTTCAAAATAATGTAAAAAATCCTTTATTCAAGAGAGTTCTCGAAATCGTATTGAACTAAAACAAGCAGCTTTGTACAGTTCCCATACGAGTTCCCTTGCCCGCGAGTGCTCCTGGAAAGTGGAGTACGTCCTGCTTCCCTGCTTCCGTATGATTATGAAAAAGCGGCCAAACTCGCAGAGGAAGCCGGGCGCATGGACTATGCCCATGCGATCCGGACGGGCAGAGTGCGGTTGTAAAACGAGCATAGCGACCGGAGTGTCGGGCAACAAAAAAGGGAGGCACGTCAATGTGCTCCCCTTTTTCTTCTATAATATGTCTTACTCTCAAGCTTTTCCTGTAGCCTGCGCACCGTCCCATTCGGCGGTACTTGTCGCCCGCTTTTCGTTTTCGGACGATTTCTTTTGCTCCGGCTTGTTTTGGCTGCGCAGCGGGATTTCTTTCAGGAACAGCGCGATCACGACCGCAAAGCCAGCGACAATCGCTCCGGTCAAAAAGGTGGTCGTAATGCCGTAGCTCATCGCTTCGCGGATCGTGTCCAGCATGTGGGCAAACACGGTCTGCGACTCAGGCGGCAAGCTGTGCAGCGCCGCTTCGATTTTGGGCTGATCGAGCAAATTTTGTGGATTGGTGAACAGCGACAGCTTTTCAGCCAACGCCGGATCAGCAGGCATCGAGGCAGCGCCCTGGCTCATGGTAGCCGAGAGCTGGTTCATTTTTGCAGACATGCTGGCGCTCATGACGCTGCCCATGACGGCAATCCCGATCGTACCGCCCAGGTTGCGGAACAACTGGGAGGTAGCGGTGGCGACACCCAGCTCCTGCGGTGCGACTGCGTTTTGCACAGTCAAGGAGAAGACGGGCATCGCGATGCCCATGCCCAGGCCGAGCACGATCATGTACAGCACGAGCAAATAAATCGGCGTGGTCGGCACCATGAAGTACATCAGCACCATGCCGAGCGTCATGACGAGCAGCCCGCTGATCGCCATCTTTTTGTATTTGCCTGTTTTGGTCATCAATTGTCCGGCGAGCGCAGACGTCACGAGCATGGCAATCGACATCGGCATGGCGACGTAGCCTGCCATGGTAGGCGAGATTCCTTTTACGCCCTGGACGAAAAACGGAACGTAGATGATCGCTCCCATCATCCCGGCATTCAGGAAAAAGCCGACCAGATTGGAGACGGTGAAAATGCTGTTTTTAAACAAGCCAAGCGGCAGCACAGGTGTTTTTACCCGCGTCTCGACCCACAGGAACACGAGCAAGGACACGACGGTGACAGCCAGGAGGCCGAGAATTTGCCAGGAGCCCCAGGCGTATTTGTGCAGGCCTTCTCCTGCCCAGGAAAAAGCAAGCAGCATCGGAACGATGGTCGTCGTCAAGAACAGGGAGCCGAAGTAGTCGACGGATTCGCCCTGGCGTTTTTCCACCTGCGGAAAATGAAGCAAAATCAAGGTGAAGGCGATCAGCCCGATCGGCAGGAAAATCCAGAATACCCAATGCCAGTCGAGATGATCGACAATATATCCGCCGAGGAGCGGACCCGCGACGCTGGAAACGCCGAATACCGCGCTCATGACTCCGGTCCATTTGGCTCGCTCGCGAGGCTCATACAGGTCGCCCATGGCGGTGAAGGCGGTGGACATGATGATACCGGCACCTGCCCCTTGAATGGCGCGATAGGCGATCAACTGAAAGATCGTGGCGGAAAAGCCGGATAGCAAAGCGCCGATGCTGAACAGCCCGATCCCGGCCAAAATAAACGGCTTGCGCCCGTAAATGTCCGACAGCTTGCCGACCAGGACGGAAGCGACGGTGGAAGTCAGCAAGTAAATGGTGATGGCCCAAGAGTAATAATCCATGCCGCCCAGCTTGGCGATAATGCGCGGCATGGCGACGCCGATGATCGTTTGGTTGATCGCGGAAAAGAACATCGCCGTGATGATCGCGATCATGATCGTCACTTTCTTTTTTTCGGTTAACCCGTTCATGCGTGATTCTCCTCTCTTCGCTGTTCGATGTTAAGCAAGACTTGCCTGTAGATGCGGTTCAGGTGCTGAAGGTCTTCTTCCGACAGCCCGGCAAACAAGTCTCCGATCGTTTTTTTCAGTTCCACTCTGTATTGCTGCAAAATCGCTTTTCCCTTCTCGGTAATTTCCAGGTAGACTACCCGGCGATCGTGGCTGACCCGGCTGCGGCTGGCGTAACCGCAGGCGATCAGTTTATCGGAAAGGCTGGTCACTGCTCCGGGAGTGATCTGCAAAAGCTCGGCCAGAGCCGACGCTTTTTGCGGACCGTTTTTATCCAGCATCCGCAGAAGCATGGCTTGCGACGCGGAGACGAGCGGGTCCAGCCGCTTGTGCCATTTTGCTGAGACACTTCGCTGCACCTGGATGTAGAGCTGTTCAAAATCAGTAAGACCGGATTGGCTCGGCATGCTAATCGCTCCTGTTTTAAATGTAAAATAATATACATGGTTAATAATTAAATACTTGAAACATTAATCAGTGTAAATGTTCTGCTCGGGGATGTCAAATCTACCTTTTACCAAATGAACCAGTTCATTCGATGAAAATCGAGGTGTTTCGCCAAAAATCGGGAAAAAAGTCGAGTTTGCCGGAGGGATTTCATGGAATTTTCTGAGTTGTGGTGCTACAATCAAGTTTGTCGTGTTTGGCATCATGGAAAAAGAGATAGGTGGGGATTTTTTTGTTCGGAAAAAAATGGACCAGCGCATTGCTGGCAACGGCGCTGATGATTCCGCTGCCCGCATTCGCTGCGCAAGGAACGAGCCAGGCGGCGGGACAAGCCTCTGGTCAGGCGACTGCGGATGCTGCGAAGCAGGCAGTCGTGCAACCGGCCGATGTCGTGTTGTCGGGCGGCGCCGTGTACACCGTGGACAGAAACAGAAACTGGGCACAGGCTGTCGCGATTCGCGGCGGCGAGATCGTCTACGTAGGCACGGATGAGGGCGCAAAGGCGTACATCGGGAAAAGTACGAAGGTAACCGACTTGAAAGGGCAAATGGTGCTGCCAGGCTTCATCGACAGCCATACCCATGCAAGCAAAACAACCGGGCTGATCTATTCCATCGACCTGTTTGACGCGGGCTCGATGGAGGAGTACACAGAGGTGGTTTCCGCGTTTGTCAAGGCGCATCCACAAGAAGTAGCCTTGCAAGGACGCGGCTGGAGCAATCCGGTAGCGCCGGGGATCGGTCCGCGCAAAGAAGTGCTGGACGCCATCGTGCCAAACATTCCGATCGCTCTGACCTCGGATGACGGACATTCTCTGTGGGTCAATTCCGTCGCGCTGAAACTGGCGGGCATTACAAAGGAAACGAAAAATCCGGAAGGCGGCATTATCGAGCGCGATCCAGAGACAGGCGAACCGTCGGGAACGCTGCGCGAAAAAGCAATGGATCTCGTGCTGTCCAAAATCGGCGGCTACACCGTGCAGCAGTACAAAGCGGGAATCGAGGAGTATCAGCACAAAGCGGTTGAGCGCGGCGTGACGACTGTCCGCGACCCAGACATGCTGCGCTATCCGAACGTGCTGGAAGCGTATGAGGAGCTGGCTCGCGAAAACAGGCTGACTATCCGTTTTCGCAATGCCATCACCGCCAACCCGGACAAAGGACCTGAGCAGATTGCCGAGTTTGTGAAAATTCGCGAGCGCAACCAAAACCCGCTGTTCCAGGTGAACGCCGTCAAAATTTTCATGGACGGAGTCGTCGAAGGTGCTACTGCATACCTGGAAAAGCCGTATGAGCACAAGCACACGAACGGCGAATTGATCTGGAAGCCAGAGGTGTACAACAAGACGGCAGCGGCCGCTGACAAGGCGGGCTTCCAACTGCACGTTCACTCCATCGGCGACGCTTCCACCCGGATCGCGCTGGATGGCATGGAGTACGCGGAACAGCAAAACGGCAAACACGATGCCCGTCACTCGCTCGTTCATTTGCAACTGGTCAACCAGGAGGACATCGCCCGCTTCAAAAAGCTCGGAGCTGTCGGCATCGTGCAGCCGTTCTGGTTCATGCAGGAGGACGGCTACTACGACGAGATCGAGGTGCCGTATCTCGGCCAGGAGCGCGCAGAAAAAGAATACCCGATGAAAAGCTTCCTGAATCAAGGCGTGCATGTAGCGTCCTCTTCGGACTACATCGTGACGCCTGAGTTCAATCCACTCCACGGCATCCAGCAGGGCATTACGCGCATCGAAGACGGCGTGACCGATCCGGCGAAAATCGCCAATCCGAATGAGCGCGCCACCCTGCCTGACATGATCGCCAGCTTCACGATTGACGGCGCGTACGCCAACCACGTCGACGACATCACCGGATCGATCGAGGTGGGCAAAAAAGCGGACCTGATCGTGCTGGACAAAAATCTGTTTGCGATCCCGGCTACAGAGATCAAGAATGCGAAAGTCGTGCTGACCTTGGTAGAAGGAAAAGAAGTGTACAGCCTGAAAGCTGCTGCTGCAAAATAAACCAGCCCCCCAAAAATGGCCATCCGTGCTGCGATGGCCATTTTTCTTTTGGCGATGCGTTGGCTTTTTTTACAAATTCAGCGGGATTTTGTATGTTGGTCGGGGAATCGGTCAGTACATGCCAAAAGCTGAATAGGAAAAGAAAGGGAGAGAGAAAATGCTGCAAATACGCAGAGCACACGTGGACCAGGCAGGCGCACTGAGCGACCTCTGTTTTCGTTCCAAAGCCTATTGGGGCTACAGTGACGCATTCATGGAGGCATGCCGCGAAGATTTGACGGTGGCGCCAGATTATATAGAGACGGGGCTTGTGATTGTGCTGGAAGACGAGAATCGTCTCTTAGGGTTTATGGGACTGGAACAACTTGAGGAAAGCGGCCGCTGGTTGCTGAAGGATTTGTTTGTCGAACCAGACGCAATCGGTAAAGGCTATGGAAAAACATTGTGGGAGCACATGCGGAAGCTAGCGAAGGAGTTGCGGATTGGCAGCCTATTGATCCATAGCGACCCGCATGCGGAAGCGTTTTATTTGGCGAGGGGAGCAAAGCGCATCGGGGAGAGAGACAACAGCGACAAAGCCATCCCGTTAAGGATAACGGACGGCTTTTTTGCATTCCAAAGCGCTTGGCGCCCTCCGGAACCAGCCAACCTTACCTTTCCCCTTCCACGACCTTACAAAAACGAAAGCGAACTGTAAGGTAGATCAATAGCTCCTTATATGGAAACGAGTTACAGTAAATAGCGAAGAGAACCACGGTAGGCAGCCGAATGCCAAAAAAACGAATGGAGGAACAACGAGTGAGTACAGCCGTACTGGAAGTCAAAAACGTCCAAAAAATATACGGGACAAAGGGCGAGAGCCAGTCCCACGCCTTGAAGGGCGTATCGCTGACGATCGAAAAAGGAGAGTTCGTAGGAATCATGGGCCCGTCCGGCTCGGGGAAAACGACGCTCCTGAACGTCATCTCCACGCTGGATCGGCCATCGGAGGGCTTCATCCAGATAGCCGGAACGAACATTACACAAATGAAACAAAACCAGTTGGCCGATTTCCGCTCGCAAAAGCTCGGTTTCATTTTTCAAGATTTCAACCTGCTGGAAAATTTGACGGTGTACGAAAACATCGCGCTGCCGCTGTCGCTGCAGGGCGTGCCTTCCAAAGAGATCAGCGCCAAAGTGAACAAGGTCGCGCAAACGCTTAGCATCAGCGAGATTTTGCAAAAGTATCCGGTGCAAATTTCCGGGGGACAAAAGCAACGCGCTGCGGCGGCGCGCGCACTGGTGCATGAGCCGGCGATTTTGCTTGCGGACGAGCCGACGGGTGCGCTCGATTCGAAAAACGCGAAAAGCTTGCTGGAAACGATGTCCGACCTGAACGAAAACCACCAGGTGTCGATCATGATGGTCACGCACGACGCTTTTAGCGCGAGCTACTGCAAACGCATCCTGTTCATCCAGGACGGCAGCTTGTACACCGAAATTCACCGCGAAACGGACCGTCAGCAATTTTTCAAACAAATTTTGGATGTACTGGCTGAGCTGGGTGCAGCTCATGATGGGCGCTAGGAGGAAGTTGTCATGTTGTGGAAGCTGTCGTTATCGAGTATGCGCAAGATGATGAAGGACTACCTGGTGCTCCTGGTCGGACTCGTCATCTCCATTTCGATTTTTTACATGTTCCAGACGTTAGGCATGAATAGCGAGTACGTGAAAGCGAACTCGATGATCCGCTCGATCGGGATCGTTTTCAATGTAGGGGCCTTTCTGCTGGCGTTCATTACGATCTTCTACATCTTTTACGCGAACTCGTTTTTGCTCTCGCTAAGACGCAAAGAGCTGGGGATGTACATGGTGCTCGGGGCGAAGAAAGCCAGGATCAGCCAGATGTTGTTCGGGGAAACTTTGCTGATGGGAGTTGTCTCCCTTGTGATCGGCAGCCTTGTCGGAATCGTGTTGTCCAGCGGAATCGGGCAATTGCTGATGAGCTTGCTGGACATTTCCACTGAAGGGTACCATCCGTTTTACTTGCCGTCTTTGCTGATGACGTGGGGCTTTTTCCTCGTGCTGTTCCTGATTACGTCGACGATCAACGCCATTCGGCTGGCGCGGGCGACAGAGCTGGATCTTATACGCGCCGAGCAGCAAAATGACAAAGTCAAGGCAAAAGGCGTCGGCACGATTGTCGTGGCTATCCTTGGGATATCGCTGGTAGCTTTTGGCTACTACTTGTTGACTCACCTTAGAGAATACGTCGCACTTGGCTTCATCGTCGGGGCTGTCGTGACGACGATTGGGACCTATCTGATCTTTATCTCGCTCTTGCCTGTATTCGTCCAGATGTTGAAGAACAACAAAAAGCTGAACGACCGTCAATTGAATGCCTTCACCTTTGCCCAGCTTCGTTTTCGGGTCAACAACCTGACGAAAATATTGGGAACCGTCGCGATGCTGATCGCCTTGGGCGTCGGCGCGATGGCGGGCGGGCTGGCTTTCCAGCAAAACGTAGAGCTGGTGGCGAGCATCGGGCGCATCTACGACATCACCTTGCACGATCCGGTCGAGGAAGATTATCAGGCACTTGCCAACATGCAAGTGCTGGAGCAAAATACGTATCGCTACAAAAAGGACGAGAAAGCCTACTACTTTACCAAAGAAGACTTGCTGGCGCATCCTCCGCTCATCTCGACCAATACGATGGAGCAGTATTCGCCGGATAACGAGCCAAAGCGGGTGACGCAGCCGCTGCCGGAAAAGGCGTACATCATGTATAACGATCCGGCCGAAGATCCGCAGCTTGCCGCGGTGCCGGATGAGTGGAGCCAAGCGATTTCCCGCGAGTTCATCAGCAGTTACGAGATGCTCTCGGACCATGCCGTGCAAATCGTCGACCAGGAGACGTATGCGGCAATCAAGGGCAGCGAGCACAAAGTTCTCGTGGCGCAAGTGGATGACTACCTCAAGTACAAAGCCGACTTGAAAGCGATGGACGAGCGCCAAATGAAGCTGCTCAAGCCTGAGCATGTTGACGAGGACCATGAAGTCTCCATCAACTCCAAATACAGCACGTACCAGCAAGTGTACGCTTTTACCAGCGGCACGATGTTTATGGGCTTTTTCCTCGGGATTGCGTTCCTGGCGATGATGGCAAGTTGCCTGATGTTCAAAATTTTGTCCGGGGCCACCCGCGACAAAGACCGCTACAGCATGTTGCGAAAAATCGGCGTGCGCAAGGAGCTGCTGGTCGGCTCGATCTACAAGGAGCTGTTTGTCGTGTTCGTCTTCCCGGCTTTGCTGGGCCTGCTGCACGTGCTCGTTGGGATGGAAATGTTTTCGATCATCCTGCTGGACCCATATGTAAACATCTGGATTCCAACGGTCATTTTCGTAGCCGTGTACGCGATCTACTACCTCGTCACAGTTCAGCTCTACCGGGGAATTGTGTTGCCGAAAGAAGTGTAGTAGAAGGAAGTAAAAAGGAAAAATCCTCCTCGCATGAGGGGGATTTTTGGTTGTGGGGCGAGCGCTTATCGTTAGCCAAAGACAGTGGAGTCTATTGAGAGGTGGAATCTGAGGAAGCCCAGGGCTAATGCTTGACCCAATGTACACAACTCAGTTTGAGACGAGGGCAAGTCGATTAGAACTGTCAAACCAGAAAATGTTAGGTATAATAAAAGCACTCTCCAATGATTTACATTTAAGTATTATAAATGGTGTTTTTTATGCAAAAAAGGAGTTGAGTTTGATGAAGGGGAGAAAAATACTAAAAATTTCGACGTGTATTGTTCTACTCATGACAGTGGTTGCGGGGAACTTTGGTGTTGAAGCTCAAGAAGTAGAGATTACTACCTCAAAAATAAAACAAGGCCCTTTTAAAATTGGCGTAATTGGCTATGAGCAAAATAGCGCTGTCGGTAAAACAATTGAAGAAGCTACCCGTGAACAGAGAAGTCTTGGTAAAGTAGAGGAATCCATCCAAATATTAGAAGAGGATATTCAAGAAATTCCAGATGAGATCGATGCGCTTTGGATCGCTGAATCGAATCTAAAGGACACGAAGGTGAAAAAATAGTATAAACAAGCTAAAAAAGAACACAAGCCTTTTTATATTTTCGGCGAAAAACTTGATGCGGAAAATATCATAAACACTTTTGAACCGGATTTGGGTTTGTCCCCTGAGTATCCGAAAGATTCAACATACTCGCTTGATCTGTTTGGTTACAAATTTGAAAATAACCAGGTGAAATTGCCATCTGTTATCTCGATTAATCGAGAAAATCAAGGCTATAATCTGGAAGATCTCGAGAATATCACAAAGAGATACAATATTAAAATAAATAAGATCGCTAACCCTCGAAAATCCCAAAATAGCTTTCTAAGTCCAAATAAAGCCAAAGCAGCGGGAATAGACGTGAACCTTCCAGATTCATTTTCAAATATATACACTTGGGAAACGGAAATGAATAACTTTATTGATATTAATTCTACCCAACAGAGACTAGCAAAATCATACCATGTCTGGGAAGTTTATAAAGATGACACTCCCTCTAACCCTGATACAAAAAGCTATGTCTATTTCCGTGCAGACCAGCCGCTTAGTGAGATTGAAGTTTTTGAATCGAGAGAATTTGTGGACAGACTTGATGCGGATAAAACAAGTAATATCATTACAAAGGGGTGGCTTCCTGATGATTCCAGTTTTTCTGGTAGTGTAGATTTTGATCTTACATGGCCTCCCGGCGCGAGAGTATCTTGGGATACATCTGGAGACATAGAGATTTTTGATTCAAATGGAAGTCTTTCCGGCGATTGGCATGAATTTAAGGTAGAGGACAATGAGTATTTTGATGATGTTCTAAGGGAATCTGATGTTTGGGTATCTTCACAGTCGTACACGATTAGTCAGAATGCAAAGGGACATAAAATAGGTCATGACTTCGAGGCAACAATCGATGGCCATTCAGGCCGAGCAGAGCCAGCAGAGGTTGATAACGGGGATACTTCCGGTAACTTGTACTTCTGTTGGGTTGTAAGAAGGTAAACCCTTTTTAAATCTTATTCCTATTTTCTAGGCACTCGGAATGAACGGAGTGTCTTTTTTTATGCCAAAAAGACCGTCAAAACCCTCGCAAAATCCGGGACAAAACGGTACTTGGGGCGAATGACTACTTCATTTCGCCTCGATCAGCAAGGCACGAAAATCGAACATATCTGCATATTCTAATATTGACAAAGAAAATGATAATCATTATCATTGCATAGTGGAAGACATGACCATCGCCAGTAATCATCCTTAGAATGCTTGCAACGTAAAAAAGGGGGAGTCATCGCATGCGTATCACGAAGTTACCAATCCTGCTCGTCTTTTTGTCTGCCATGCTTCTGTTGGCAGCGTGCGGGAACGGAGGGACTGCTACTCAAAACGCCCAATCCGGTTCCGGGCAGGCACAGCCGGCAGCATCTGCGCAGCCAGAGGCAGACAAGGCGGCGGAAGAACAAGTGCGCACTGTCAAGCACTTGATGGGAGAAACGACAATCAAAGGCGTTCCTAAGCGCGTTGTTGCTCTGGAATGGAGCAGCGCTGAGCATGTTCTGGCTCTCGGCATGCAGCCTGTAGGAATTGCCGATATTCCAAATATGAAAAAGTGGGTCAAGCTCCCTGTGGAAATTGCCCCGGATGTAGTGGACGTGGGAAGCCGCGTCGCGCCAAACTTGGAATCTATCATGCTCCTCAAGCCTGACCTCATTATCGGCATGAAGCGCAACGTGGAAGCGAACTACGACGAGTTGAGCAAAATTGCGCCAACCATCGCGTTTGAATCCAACCCGGCAGAAGGCCAGGGCGATCAATATACCCAAATGATTGCCACTTTTAAGGAAATTGCCGATATTTTGGGCAAAAATGCGGAAGCAGAAAATGTGCTGAAAGAGCTCGACAAAACTTATGCAGAGGCAAAAGAGCGAATTGTCAAAGCTGGCATGGACAAAACGCCAATCGTACTCGCCATGGGTTACAGCAACCAGAACGCAGTAGAATTCCGTCTGTCCACGGACAACTCTACCGCGATCCAAATTCTGAACCGCGTCGGACTGACCAACGCATACAAACCTAAGAAATTTGAGATGAACGGAATGACGACGACAGACGTGGAAGCACTTCCTGCGCTCCAGGATGCCAACTTCCTGCACATCATTCAGGACGATGACAACGTCATCGAGAACCAGTTGAAAAACAACCCGGTTTGGAACGGCCTCAAATTTGTCAAAGAAAATCGCATTTACGCATTGGGCGGCGACATGTGGCCATACGGCGGTCCATTGTCCGCACAAATCATGGCGAAAAAAGCTGCTGATCTGCTGGCGAAATGAGTCTGGCCAAGCGTGAAAGCGATGCCCCAAGCGGCATCCATCAAGCCCCTTCTTCTTCAAGAGAAGGCTTGAGGCCGTTATGGATGCTGCTTGGCGGCCTCGTGCTTCTGGTGTTGCTCACATTTGTCAGCCTGACACAAGGACTGGCTGACATCTCGGTACGTACCGTGATCGAAGCGATCCTCTCCCCACAAGATATTGCCGACCATCAGATGATTCACGGCGTCCGTCTGCCGAGAACGGTGATGGGGCTCTTATCCGGCGCGGCTTTGGCGGTTGCGGGAGCGATGATGCAGACCGTGACGCGAAATCCGCTTGCTTCGGAAACGACGCTGGGCGTAAATGCCGGAGCCTATTTGTTTGTCGTTTTCGGAATGGTTTTTTGGCCGGCGATCCTGCACCAGTACCCGCTGCCATTTGCCATGGCGGGAGGGATACTGGCTGCTGCTGCCGTTTACTACATGGCGGGTGGGCGAAAAGGAACGCCCGTGCGCGTAGCTTTGTCCGGGATGATCGTTACCCTGGTGTTTTCTTCGCTGACCAGTGCCATTATTTTGTTTAATGAAGAAACGACACAGGGCATCTTCATCTGGGGTTCAGGCTCCTTGAAGCAAAACGACTGGACAGGGGTGCAGTTCAGTTGGCCGCTGATATTGCTCGGGGTGGCAGCGAGCTGCCTGATGGCCAGACAGCTTGACGTGCTCAGCTTTAACGAAGAAACAGCGCAGTCGCTTGGGCAAAAGGTCGGCAAAACGCGCCTGATCGCCATGCTCATCGCGATTTTGATTACGTGTGTCAGCGTCAGCGTAGTCGGGCCGATCGGCTTTATCGGGCTGGTGGCACCGCATCTGGTGCGGCTCAGCGGGCTGACAAGACACATCTGGCTTTTGCCGATCAGTGCGATCTGGGGGGCGGCGCTGCTCGTTGTCTCTGACACGATCTCACGCACGTTTATCAATGCGTACGGCGAGCTGCCTGCAGGTGCGATTACGGCGGCGATTGGCGGGCCGTGGCTGATCTGGCTGGCGATGCGGGTATCCCGCAAGCTGAGCGGAGGCACAGGCTCCGGGGCGCAGACCTCGATGAGCGTAGGCGGCTGGCAGCGCAAAGTTCCGTATCCGATCGTCGTCGTCATCTTGTGCGTGCTGCTCGTCCTCGTCTGGATGTCCGGCCTGGCAATCGGGAATCTGTATTTGCCTTGGGCGGAAATCATCGCCGTTTTCATGGGACAAGGAAACGAGATGTACAGCCAGCTTCTGTTCGAGCTGCGGATGCCGCGGCTTTTGACCGCGATGCTGGCGGGAGTGGCCTTGGCGATCAGCGGCAGCCTCATGCAAAGCGCCGTGCGCAACCCGCTCGCTGATCCGCAAATCGTCGGGGTGACCAGCGGTGCGGGCGTGGGAGCCATCCTGCTGCTGCTCGTGTTCCCGCAGTTTTCCGCGTGGATGCCGCTGGGAGCCATGCTCGGAGGGATTGTCTCTGCCACGATTGTGTACGCCGTTTCGTGGCGGAGGGGCTTGAACCCGATCATTCTCACTCTGGTCGGGATCGCGGTTGCCGCAGCAGGCGCCGCTTTTATCAATATTTTGATCGTAAAAGCACAGCTTTTGGCTGCACCGGCGCTCGCCTGGATGGCAGGCAGCACATACGGACGCGGCTGGACGGAAATAAGCCGACTGCTGCCCGCGATCCTCGTGCTGACTCCGCTCGCCTGGTGGCTGGGACGCCGCGTGGACCTGCTCGCCTTTAACGATGAAAGCTCGATTGGCTTGGGCTTGCAGGTACGCCGGACGCGACTCGCTGTAGCGGTCATTGCGGTGCTGCTCGCTTCGGCGGCTGTTGCCAGCGTCGGGGCTGTAGGGTTTATCGGCTTGCTCGCGCCGCATGCGGCACGCTTGCTGGTCGGGGCTCACCACCGCAGGGCAGTCGTCGTCTCCGCGCTGTTGGGCGCGGTCTTGCTGGCCGCCTCCGACTTGCTCGGGAGAGTCGTGATGATTCCAAAAGACATCCCGTCAGGCATCGTGGTTGCGCTGTTGGGTGCGCCGTATTTGTTCTTGCTGATGTTCCGTGCGGCAAAAGTACGACAATCGTAGACAGAGATGCGATCCAGCATGATCGAACAAAAAAGGAGTAGTACAGGCGGCTGCACCGACGCTTGGCTACTTTTTTCTTGTACAGATAATGACGAAAGCAAGGATGTGAGTCTGATGAGGAACAGCCGGGGTTGTCATGCTTATGTATGGACTGCTTTTCGCAAGCAGCGGTTGAAAAGAGGCTTTCGTCTGCGGCAACTGCGACTGGAAGAATACGTCCTCTGCTATGTGGCAGAAGGCAGCGGAGAGATTACCGTCAATGGCAAAAAGCATGGAATCGAGGCGGGCACGCTCATCATGCTGACTCCTGCGATGCGCATTGACGAGCTGTCCGTTCCCTCGGGACCGCTGCAGATGTATCGGCTGCACTATACGCGGATCGACGCGGCATCGCCAGCAGGCGGCAAGCAAGCGGCAGCACCCGGCGCACAGAAGCGGCTGGCGGGGGAAGCGGCGGGAGCAGAAGTGTTTCCTGTCGCGTCCGCATCCGCTTTTGTGACGAAGCTGGAGGAGTTGTACCGCTTGGGGCAAGAAGCGGACGAATGCCTGCATCTGCGCGCCCAGTCGTTGTTTTACGACTTGCTCGCCACGGCTTGCGAGGAGCGAAGCGCTCGGGCAAAAGGCGGGGACAGCTCCGTTGCCGCGACGATTGACTACATGAAAAAGCATTTTCGCGAGGCATTGGACCTCGGGGCCTTGCCCAAGCTGGCCGGGTTGACGCCAAGCTCCTACTGCCGGGCGTTCAAGCGGGCAGTCGGGATGACGCCGGGGGAGTATTTGACGCAGCTTAGGATGGAGGAGGCGAAGGCGATGCTGTCCTCGTCTTCTTCCGCCAATCGCGTCAAAGACGTGGCCCGCAGTGTCGGCTTTTCGGATGAGCTTTATTTCAGCCGTCTGTTCAAAAAGCGGGAAGGCTTGTCGCCGCAAATTTACATGAAGCAGGCGGGCCAGCGCGTGGCGATCGCGAGCAAGCTGTTTTTGCAAGATCACTTCCTCGCGATCGGGATTCAGCCGATTGCCGCCCCGTCGTTTCCCAACTATTTCCCGACGCGAACCGGGTTTCCGGTTTATTTGCAGCAGCGCCTGCGCGGGACGAAGGCGTTGAATGCGGAGCGCAGCATCACGCCGCAGGAGGTTTTGCCTTTGTCGCCTGACGTGATTGTGCAGATCGACACGGGACAGGAGCAGGGGCAGGGAGAGTGGAAAAAGCTCGGGGAGACGTTCATGTTCAACGGCTACTTGAGTTGGCACGAGTATCAACGGCAGATCGGCACGGTTTTCAATAAGGAGAACCAGGCCCAGCGGATTATCGACCACGTGCAAAAAGTGGAGAAAGCGGCAAGAGAGGCGCTTCTCCCCGTCACGCGCCAAGGCGAATGGACGATCGTCCGGGTGCTGGAGAATGAGGTGCGGCTGTACGGGACGGAAGGGCACGCCTTGACCGACCTGTTTTATGACAAGCTCGGCTTCCAGCCCGATCCGCATGTGACACACGCCTCCTACAAGCCTGACGCGTTGATGGAGCTGGTCAGGATCGACCCTGAGCGCATCATCCTGTTCTGGAGCGAAAAAGAGGACGTGGAGCGCCTGTGGCCGAACCCGCTGTGGCAAAGCTTGCGGGCTGTTCGGGAAAACAAGGTGTACTATCCGGAGAGCAAAAATTGGGACCCGTGGGGGCCGCTGGGCAGGGAGTACATGATCGAGCAGTGCACGGCGTACTTTTTGCGGGCAATCCCGTCCATATAAAACAGGCAATGGCGTGCATGGAAAAGCGGGAGCAGTCTCTATATACTATCAATTGATAATGGTTATCAATCAAGCGACTGATAGAAGTGGGGGCATATCTCGATATGAAAAGAAAGACCAGCGCACGAACCATGCGCCACATCATGACCAGCTTTTTCTCTCTTTGCATGCTGTTTGTTCTGGCAGGCTGCGGAGGAGGTGCCAATCAGGCACAGCAGACACAGCAGCCAGCCCAGCAACAAGCGACGACGGAGCAAAGCACAACGGCCGCCCAGCCAGCTCCAGCGGAAGCAGGCGAAGTGCGCGAGATCAAGCACGCCATGGGTACGACCCAGATCAAAGGAACGCCGCAACGCGTCATCATCCTGACCAACGAAGGAACGGAAGCGCTGCTCGCTCTCGGCGTGAAGCCAATCGCTGCCGTGCAATCGTGGGAAGGCGAACCTTGGTACGACCATATCAAGGACGAGATGGCAGGGGTAGAGTCTCTCGGCTTTGAAACCGAGCCGAACCTCGAAAAGATTGTATCGCTTTCCCCAGACCTGATTATCGGAAACAAAGTCCGTCATGAAAAAGTGTACGACCAACTGTCCAAGGTCGCGCCAACCGTGTTCGCGGAAGAGCTGTCGGGCAGATGGAAAACCAACTTCGCTCTCTATGCCGAAGCGGTGAACAAAAAAGCGGAAGGCGAGAAGGTGCTCAAGGAGTTTGACGAGCGCGTAGCCGCAGCCAAAGAAAAGCTTGGCTCGAAGACGGCTACCAAAGTATCCGTAGCGAAATTCTCGAAAAAAGGCGTGCAGATTTACCAAAAGGATACCTTCAGCGGTGTCTTGCTCGAACAACTGGGCATCGCGCGTCCAGCTTCGCAAGACGTGAACAACTTCGCGGAGTTCGTGTCCGAAGAAGGCATGTCCGTCATGGATGGAGACGTCCTGTTCTACTGGGTATCGGAAGAAAAAGGCGCCACCGATATTACCAACATGGCGAAAAAGTGGATGGACAGCCCAGTTTTCAAATCGTTGAACGTATCGAAAAACAACAAAGTATTCCAGGTTAGCGAGACGATCTGGAACACAGCAGGCGGCATCAAAGCGGCCAACCTGCTGCTTGACGACATCATGAAGCGCCTTGATGTCCAGTAAATAGCGAGCCAATCCAATAAACAACGCAACGCACAAGACCTCATCCGGGCAAGGGATGAGGTCTTTTTTTGTTTGCAGCCGTGCAAGTGCAACCAAGGCAAAGGCTCCTCTTCCGCCAATGGCAAGGTGCAGCCGCGTTTTCTACTGGGGAGAGACAGCCGTTGCTGTGCGCTCGTATTTTCGCAAATCTTTGTTCCATTCGTAGACGGTGCTCGTCAGCCGCTTCGCGGAGCCTTCCCCGCTAAATTTTTTTATCATCCAGCAGGAAAATATTTCTCGTAAGCCCTGGAAAGGGAACAGAACGGGAGGGCGACCACTGTGAAATTTGGAAAAAGTGTCTTTTAGGCTATAGCCTCGATGCGATTATGCGCTAAAATATGGAAGGAAAAATATACCTGTGTAGGATGCTCGGCATGGACAAGGAAGGGGAATCCTTTGTGGATAAAAAAGCCAGGCAAATTTTAATGAAAACATTTTGGAGCAGCCAAGGCTGGAAAAGTCGCCCCTACGACTATTCGGGTGAAGATTTTGCCTATGCGAAAAGCAAAAGGCTGATGTTCGATCCGCTAACGATTCATCATGACGAGTGTGTGCGCCAGGTCGTGGAATGGCATGAAAAGGTGCCGAAGGAAAAGGTAGCGGCCGCCTTTTTGCACAGCTTGTCCACCCGCAAGCTGCACTTGCGCAGCGCGCTCTCCAGTTGGGGTTGACGCGGCCGTTTACGCTGCATCCGTTTGCAAGCAACGCAGGCAGATATACCGCAGCGGAAAACGGCGTCGCCTACGCGATGCACGGGGATTGCTACGTGTGCGACAGCTTCCATATCGCCTCCCGGGAATCGTATGTGGAAGAGGATTTGAATGTGCTGAATTTCGAGCGATACAAGTGGGGCGGCGAGGACGGCTATTCCAGGCAGGCGGTACAAAACTTTTTCGGTCCGTGGCTGTAGAGATAGAGGAGGAGAGAAACATGGCGAAAAAATGGCACGAAAACGGAGTAATCCTGTATCCGAAGGCAAGCGATGTTTTTACAGACGAGAGGCTCGCTTGCTACTTCAGGCCGCTGCTCAGCTTTGCCTGTAGGCAGGACGGCAGGGAGTACACGTTTCATTTGCTCGGCACGGATGGCCTTTACTGTGAGAGAGAGTACCGCAATGCGGAAAACAATTTTTTCGGCTTTCGCTACGTAGCAGGCAAGTACGAGTTTCTCGGCGACCTGGCGGTGTTTGGCGAAGGCAACGTGGAGGAAGTCTACGCCTTGCTGCAGGCCGATTTTGCGCAAAACAAGGAAACGTACTGGAAGGAAAAAGTAACGGTTGCGGCGTACAAGGAGCGGATGATCGACGAATTGGCCGAAGTGGCCGATTTTGACGTGGACTACTATGCCGAGGCGTTTTACAGTTACGAATTTACGAAATATCATTACGAGCGGACTGGCGAATTTCGCCATATTACCGAGCTGACGGAAGGCTGGGGCCATGACGATTCGCCAGTGCTGATCGCTCGGGAGACGGCGCAGGAGATGAGCGAAGAGTTTTTCATGAACCTGCAATGGAACGTCAAATTCGATTACGGAATCGACAAGAGCATGGTTTGCGCAGCGACGGAGCGCTTCCGCTTCATGTCCGCGATCGGCGGCGGGACGGTGTTTGCTCTGTGGAAGCCGCAGGAGCAGACGGTTTATTTGTTGGAGTATTTTTCGTGATCATTCACACACCCTAAATTTTCCAGTTCTTTTTTCAACCATGACATTTGTCATACCCTCGACTTGACGTTTATGACTACAGGGGCCAGCGCGTATTTCTTACAATATAGATAGAAAAATGCGTCTGATGCAACCTGAGTCATCCGCGCAGTTCAATCGAGGAGGTACCAATTGATGCATCAATCGAACATCGCCCAGCTCAAAAAGAATGTGGCCCCCTTTGAAAAAACAGACACCAAGTCGAGCATTCGCCAGATGGTCAACACGATTCTTCCCCTGCTTTTGCTCTGGTATGGCGCCTATCTCAGCCTGTCCGTATCGTACTGGTTGACGTTGCCGCTGGCGATTTTGACAGCCGGCTTTGTCATCCGCACGTTCATCATTTTTCACGACTGCTGCCATCAGTCTTTTTTCAAAAGCCGTCGGGCCAATGACATTCTCGGCACGATCACGGGCGTGCTGACATGCGTCCCGTACGAACAGTGGAAGCAAAGCCACTCCATTCACCACGCGACGAGCAGCAACCTCGACAAGCGCGGTGTCGGCGACATCTGGATTTTGACGGTGGAGGAATATCTCGCCGCTCCGCTTTGGCGTAAAATCGCCTATCGCATCTACCGCAATCCATTTGTCATGTTCGGGATCGGTCCGATTTTTGTATTTGCGCTGCAATACCGCTTCAATCGCAAAGGAGCCCGCCGCAAAGAGCGATTGAACACGTATTTGACCAATGTGTTGCTGGTTGGCCTGTATGCGCTTCTGATCTGGGCGATCGGTTGGCAAGCATTTTTGCTCGTGCAGCTTCCCGTCTTTTTTGTCTCCGGGTTGCTCGGGATTTGGCTGTTTTACGTGCAGCATCAGTTCGAGGATTCGTATTTTGAAAACGAGGAAGAGTGGAGCTACGTGAAGGCCGCAGTAGAGGGCAGCTCCTACTACAAGCTCCCGAAAGTGTTGCAGTGGATCACGGGAAATATCGGCTTCCACCACGTGCATCATCTGAGCCCGAAGGTGCCAAACTACAATTTGGAAAAAGCGCACAACGAGACGCCGCCGCTGCAAATGGCGACGACGATTACGCTGTCTACAAGCGTGAAATCGTTGCGCTTCCGCCTGTGGGATGAAGAGAGCAAGCGTTTTGTGAGCTTCAAGGAAATCAAGGAACGCAAACAGCAGCAAGTCAAGCTAATGTCGGCATCGGCTGAGGCGATTATCGACGCGCTGCACAGCAAAAAAGCCAGTTTGGAAAGAAAATAAGCCTGCCCGAATCCCCTGCATTCCGATACACTGATAAGTAGTGGCGAAGAAAAAAAGGTGGGCATCCATGCAAAAGTGGTATCACATTCTCCATAAAAACACGGGCCTTAGTCCTTATGTGTGGGTTGTTTTCTACATCCTGCCGTTCTACTTCATCTTTCGCTCGTCGTCCACGTACGAGGTCGTGAGCGGAATCGCGATGATTATCCTGTTTTTCGTCTGCTACGTCCTGGCGTTTCTCTCCAAGGGCTGGCTGATTTACTTCTGGACCAGCTTGCAGATCGTGATTTCGATTGCGATGACCGTCATGTTCGGCTATGTGTACTTCTCGCTGTTTCTGGCGTTTTTCATCGGCAATATCCAGAACAAGATCGGCTTTATCACGCTGTACACGATTCATTTGATTAGCACCGTCGTGACGATCAACATGGGCTTTCTCTCGAAAAACGCGCAGCTTTTCAACCAGTTGCCGTTTGTGCTCGTCAGCCTGATCGCCGTCATTCTGCTGCCGGTGACGACGTACAACTGGAACAAGCGGGAAAAGCTGCAGGGAGAGCTGAACCACGCGAACAAGCGGATATCCGAGCTGGTCAAACTGGAGGAGCGGCAGCGCATCGCCCGCGACCTGCACGATACGCTGGGGCAAAAGCTGTCCTTGATCGGCCTGAAAAGCGACCTGGCGAGCAAGTTGATCTATAAAAACCCTGTGCGCGCGCAAACGGAGCTGGAGGAAATCAGGCAGACGGCGCGAATTGCGTTGAAGGAAGTGCGGGAAATGGTCACGCAGATGCGGGGGACGCGGCTTGCGGAGGAAATGTTCCGCATCAAGCAAATTTTCAAGGCGGCGGAAATCGAGTTATCCGTGGAAGGCGATCCGGATTTGAAGCACACCTCCCTGATGGCGGAAAACGTGCTCAGCATGTGCCTCAAGGAAGCCGTCACAAACGTCGTCAAGCACAGCAACGCCACGGCATGCTCCATCGTCATCGAGCCAGCCCGGACGGATCTGATCGTGCGCGTCATCGACAACGGCAGCGGGATGGCAGAGGAATCTGTTTGCCGGGGGAACGGGCTGCGCGGGATGCGGGAGCGGCTGGAATTTGTCAACGGCAGCATGGACATTCAGTCGTCGGAGTCTGGCACCCAGGTCGTCTTTCGGGTGCCAAACGCCTTCCAACAACCGGAAAAGGAGGCGGGATCATGATTCGCATCGTCATTGCAGAGGATCAGCGCATGCTGCTTGGCGCCCTGGCTTCGCTGCTCGATCTGGAAGAAGATATGCAGGTCGTCGGGAGAGCGAGCAATGGCGAGGATGCCGTCAAGCTGGTGCATTTGCACAAGCCTGACATCTGTATCATGGATATCGAGATGCCTGTAAAAAGCGGTCTGGATGCCGCAGAGGAGCTGAAAGGCAGCGGCTGCAAGGTGATGATCCTGACGACCTTTGCCCGTCCCGGCTACTTCGAGCGCGCGCTGAAGGCCGGGGCCAACGGCTATCTGCTCAAGGACAGCCCGAGCGAGGAGCTGGCCAGCTCGATTCGCAGCATCATGGCGGGCAAGCGGATTTACGCCCCGGAGCTGGTGGATGAGGCGTACGGACAGGAGAATCCGTTGACCGAGCGGGAAAAGGAAGTGCTGCTGCTGATCGCGGACGGCAAAAACACGAAGGAGATCGCCAGCCAGCTTTTCATTACGACGGGGACCGTGCGCAACTACATTTCCGTCATTCTCGACAAGCTCGGCGTGAGCAACCGGATCGAGGCGATCATGCATTTCAAGGAAAAAGGCTGGTTCAAGTAGCCAAGTAGTCAAGTAGCGAAAACGGGAGCATAGCAGGAGAGGCCCTTTCTGTAGCAGGCAGGAAGGGTTTTTTCGTGCAACTAAGGCTGGGCAAATGGCTTGGCGCAGCCAAGTTTTCTAATGCGGCATGTTGGTGGAGTGGCCTGTTGACGTAGCGGGATGCGTGCGGGGGCCGGGCTTTTCTTTTTTAGTCAGAAAAGTACGAATGCTTTATTTTCTTTCCGACCTGTGCTAAAACTAAAGCTAAGCAACTTTGTAAAGCCATTGGAGAAAATAATGTAAGCGGTAGCAATCATTTTGCAGGAATCAGAGCAACGGAAGGAGTGGACGCACATGGCACGGGACGAGTATGCGATTGGATTGGACTTGGGTGGGACGAAAATATTGGCAGGACTGGTGCACAGCAGTGGAAAAATGCTCGGACAGACGCTGCTGCCTACGGCTTCGCAGGAAGGAGCGGAGGCGGTGATCGACAGAGTGTTGGCGGCGATCGAAGGCGTTTTGGCTACGGCGCAGGTGGAGCGGCGAAGCGTGCGCGGAGTCGGCATCGCCTCGGCCGGAGTCATCGGCAGCGCGGCTGCCGAAGTGATTTTTGCGGGCAATCTCGGCTGGCGGAATGTTCCGATTGGCAGGCTGATTGCAGACAGGTTCGGGCTGCCTGTCCGGCTGATGAATGACGCGAATGCCGCTGCGGTGGCGGAGTGGATGTGGGGCGCGGGCAAGGGGACGCAGAACATGATCTACGTGACGGTCAGCACGGGAGTCGGGGCGGGGATCATCAGCGGCGGCCAACTGGTGCAGGGGGCGGAAGGCGGGGCTGGCGAGTTCGGCCACATTTCCATCGACTGGAACGGCCCGTTGTGCGGCTGCGGCAACCGTGGCTGCCTGGAGCTGTACGCTTCCGGGACGGCGATTGAAAAGCTGGCGCGCAAGCAGGTCGAGGCGGGCGAGCTTGTTTTGGCAGGTGCAGGCGGTGCCTTGACGACGGGCGAGGCGTTGACGGCAAAAGCGATCGGAGAAGCGGCGCTTGCCGGAGATCGCGCCTGCATCGAGATCGTAGAGCGGGCGGGCTTTTATTTGGGCGTGGGCACGACCAGCCTGATTCATCTGTTCAACCCGGAAGTAATCGTCTTCGGCGGAGGCGTCATGAACGCTTCGTCCATCCTGCTTGCGGAAGCAGAAAAAAGCGTCAGGGAACGGTGCATCCCGTCCATGGCGAACCAGGTGAAATTCGCGCTGCAACAGGTCGGCGTAGAGGCGGGCGCGGTCGGGGCGGCAGGGTCGTTTTTTTCGTGGGACGGGCAGGAAGCAAATCTTCCCATTTTCAAGCGGAAACTATATTGCAAAGATTAAGATTATTTTGTATCATTCAATTAATAACTCCACTGAAAAAATAAATTAACCAGTTAAACGACACAGGGGGGGGAACATCCGCATGGAAAAGGTAAAGGTTGCGGTGATCGGGGCAGGCTCGATTTCGGACATGCACCTGCAATCGTATCAGCAAAATGACCGCGCACAGTTGCAGGCCGTCGTCGACTTCAACGAAGCACGGGCGAAGGAAAAAGCAGAAAAGTACGAGGCGGCGGCGCACTACAGCAATCTGGAGGAAGCGTTGGCTGACCCGCAGATTGACGCGGTGAGCATCTGCACATGGAACAACACGCACGCCGACATTGCCGTATCCGCTCTGCGCGCAGGCAAGCACGTGCTGCTGGAAAAGCCGCTCAGCACCTCGGTAGAGAGCGCCCTGCTGATTGAGGAAGCGGTAAAGCAGAGCGGCAAGCGGCTCCAGGTCGGCTTCGTCAGAAGGTACGACACCAATGCGCAGTTGCTCAAGCAGTTTATCGACGCGGGCGAGCTGGGAGAGATTTATTACGCCAAAGCATCCTGCCTGCGCCGGTTGGGCAATCCGGGCGGCTGGTTTGCGGACAAGGAGCGCTCCGGCGGCGGGCCGCTGATCGACCTCGGCGTACATGTGATCGACCTGTGCTGGTATTTGATGGGCTGCCCGAAGGTTGCGACCGTAAGCGGCAATACATACAACAAGCTCGGCAACCGCGCCCACGTCAAAAACTTGTCTTTTTACAAAGCGGCTGACTACGATCCGAGCAAAAATACGGTCGAGGATATGGCAAACGCGCTGATCCGCTTCGAAAACGGCGCTTCCCTGTTCGTGGATGTCAGCTACACGCTGCACGCCAAAAAAGAGGAGCTGGCCGTGAAGCTGTACGGGGACAAAGGCGGCGCAGAGGTGGAGCCGGAGCTTTCCATCATCACGGAAAAGCACGACACGATCCTCAACGTCACGCCGCAGATCGACAAGCTGTCGTTTGACTTCAAGCAAGGCTTTCAAAATGAAATCGACCACTTCATCTCATACATTTTGGGCGAAAAAGAGACACTCAGCCCAGTGGAACACGGCGTAGAGATGATGAAAATTCTCTGCGGCATTTACGAATCGGCGCAGACCGGACGCGAGGTCGTCTTCTCTTCCTGAGAAAAATGGCGGCCGTGCCCAGCAGCGGACATCCAGATTGCATCCATAAACAAGATTGCATCCATAAACAGAACCTTGTAAGGGGGAAAAGGGGAATGAAAAAAGCATCGTACTTGCGAGCAGCATCTGTCTTACTTTTTTCAGTGGCATTACTTTTTGGATGTTCCAGCGGAGGCGGGACTCCGGCAGCGTCGACCAACACGGGCGCGAACACGGAAACGGGCGCACCGCAGAAAGACCAGATGGTGATCGCCGTAAACGAAAACTTCATCACGATGGACCCGCAAAATACCGGGGATGCCCTGTCCTCTGGCGTGCAAACCTCGATGTACGAAGGGCTGCTGATTTACGACAAAGACTTGAAGCTCATGCCGGGGCTGGCGACCGAATATTCGGTCAATGAGGACGCGACCGAGTACACGTTCAAGCTGCGGCAAAACGTCAAGTTCCACGACGGCACGCCGTTCAATGCCGAAGCGGTCAAAATCAACTTCGACCGGATGAGCAACCAGGACAACAATCTGCGGGCGTACCGCAACTACAAATACATCAAGAGCACAGAGGTTGTCGACGAGTACACCGTCAAAGTGACGCTGACCCAGCCGTTTTCCGCGATGATTAACAAGTTCACGACAGGCATCATCAGCCCGGCGGCATTGGAAAAGTACGGCAAGGAAATTTCCAAAAACCCTGTCGGCACTGGCCCTTACAAATTCGTGGAATGGGTACAAGGCGACCATCTGACCGTCGAACTGAACCCCGATCACTGGAACAAAGGCGCGGCCAAGGTCGGGAAAATCGTTTACAAGCCCGTGCCGGAAAACGGCTCGCGCGTAGCGATGCTCAAAACTGGCGAGGCCGATGTCATCTATCCGCTGCCAGAGCAACAGGCCGAGACACTTGGCGGAGCAGAAGGCGTCAAGGTGGAGCGCACGCCGTCCACGATCACCCGCTACGTCTCGATCAACATGCTGAAAAAGCCGTTTGACGATCTGCGCGTGCGCCAGGCGATCAACTACGCGGTCGACAAGGATGCGTTTATCAAAGTGGTGAAGGCAGGCTACGGCACGCAACTGGAATCGGTCATGTCCCCGACGATCGCGCACTACGCCAAGCAGGGCGTCTATGAGTACAACATTGAAAAGGCGAAGCAACTGCTCAAGGAAGCGGGCTACGAAAACGGCTTTACAACAGAAATCTGGGGCAACACGAACTCCGACACGATGAAAGGCATGCAGTTCATCCAGCAACAACTGCAAAAAATCGGCGTGACTGTAGAAGTGAAGTCGATGGAGGAAGCGACGCTGTCGGACGAAATCTACGGCATCAAATCGCCAGAGGAAGCGAAGATGAACATGTGGTACGTTAGCTGGTCTTCGGCGGACCCGGACAATGCGATGCGCTCGTTGATCAGCAGCGAGAACTTCCCGCCAGCGGGCGCCAACACCGCTTTTTACAAAAACGACATCGTGGACCAAAGCATCAAGGAAGCGACGCAGTCTTCCGATGAAGCCAAGCAAAAAGCGCTGTACGGAACGGTTCAGGAACACGTCTTCAAGGATGCGCCGTGGATTTTCCTGGCGGTCGACGAGATTTTGTACGGCAAGCGCGCCAACGTAAACGGCGTCTACATCACGCCGAGCGGCGGCATCTATGTGAGGGAAGCGGCATTCCAATAACGGTTTTTCTGGCAGCGTTGGGTCGCTGCTCGCAGCCCAACGCTGCTTTCCTATTACGTTTTGGTCGCAACAATCAAGAAAAGTCTTTGGGAGAAGGAAAGCATGGCGTTGCCATCCGCTGTGCTTTCCCATCCGTTAGGGGGAACCGCTAAATGTTCCGTTATATCGTCAAAAGGCTCATCGAGATCATCCCGATCATTTTCGTCGTGTCCCTGCTCATTTTCTTCTTTATCCACCTCGTCCCGGGGGACCCTGTCCGCTTGGCGGCGGGAAAAGACGCCACGCTCGAAGAGATTACCCGCGTGCGCCAGGAGCTTGGACTGGACAAACCGCTGCTGTCGCAGTACGTCACCTATATGCAAAACCTGCTCACGGGCAATCTCGGCCATTCCTTGAAAACAGGGCTTCCGATCAGCGACATGTTTGCCAACCGCTTTACGATTACGATGAATTTGACATTTATGAGCCTGGGCTGGGCGCTCGTCCTGGGGCTGCTCATCGGCACGGTCTCCGCTGTCTTCCGCAACAAATGGCCGGACTACGTGGGGATGCTGACGGCGATTTCCGGCATTTCCTTGCCGGGCTTTTGGCTGGGGCTCATTCTCATACAAATTTTTTCCGTCACGCTGGGCTGGTTCCCGACGGGCGGAGTCGACGGCTGGAAAAGCTACGTGCTGCCTTCGCTGACGCTGGGCGCGGGGATCATGTCGATGCTGGCCCGCTTTACCCGCTCCTCGCTTCTGGAGACGCTGAAGGAGGACTTTATCCGCACAGGCCGGGCCAAAGGCTTGAAGGAGTCCGTCGTCGTTCGCAAGCACGCGCTGAAAAACTCGATGATTCCCGTCGTGACGATCGCCGGGTTGCAATTCGGATTCCTGTTGGGCGGCTCGGTGGTCGTGGAGACGGTGTTCAGCATTCCGGGCATGGGGCGGCTTTTGGTCGACTCGATTGCCTTCCGCGACTATCCGGTCGTGCAAGCGGTCATCCTGCTGTTTTCACTGGAGTTCATTCTCGTGAACTTGCTGGTGGACATTTTGTACAAGGCGCTCAATCCGAAAATCCGTTATGAAAGCTAGGCGAAGGGGGGCGAGGTAAATGGAGGTAGTAAAGGAAATCGGCCAGACAACGGCCGTTGCCGTGGAACAGAAAAGCTCCAGGGCGCGGGAGTTCTGGAAAAAGTGGAAGAAGCAAAAGACGGCGTTCTGGGCCGGATTTTTCATCCTGTTTTTGCTGCTCGTGGCGATTTTCGGCCCGGCGATTGCCCCGTATGATCCGTACGAGCCAAACTACGACGCCACGCTGCAGACGCCGTCGATGGCGCACTGGGCGGGAACGGATGAGTATGGACGGGATATTTTGAGCCGGATAATCGTCGGGGCGCGTCTCTCGCTCGGCGTCAGCTTTACCTCGGTATTTGTGGGGGCTGTGCTCGGAACGATTTTGGGGCTGTGCAGCGGCTACTACGGCGGCTGGATTGATCGGCTTATCATGCGCGGCAGCGACGTGATGTTCGCTTTTCCCGACCTGCTGCTCGCGATCGCCATTGTGGCGATTCTCGGCCCCGGCTTGACGAACGTGGTGGTGGCCGTGGCGGTGTTCAGCATTCCGTCGTTTGCCCGCCTGATTCGCGGCAATACGCTGGCGGCCAAGGAAGCGGTCTTCGTGGAAGCGGCGCGCTCGATGGGGGCAAAAAGCAGCCGGATCATCTTTCGCCACATTTTTCCGGAAACCGTCTCCAGCATGATCGTCTTCTTTTCGCTCAGGATCGGCACTTCTATCTTGGCGGCTTCGAGTCTCAGCTTTCTCGGTCTGGGCGCAAAGCCGGAGAGTCCCGACTGGGGAGCCATGCTCAGCATGGGGCGCGATTATCTCGCCACTTCCCCGCACGTCGTGATGATTCCCGGCCTGGCGATTTTCCTGTCGGTGCTGGCGTTCAATCTGGTAGGGGATGGCCTGCGCGACATTCTGGACCCGAAAACGAAGAACTAAACGAGGGAGTTGGGGCAGATGAGTGAAAACATCATCGAGGTTAAGCATCTGCAAACACAGTTTACGAGAGATGAACGCAAGACGGTCGTCCTCGACAACGTCAGCTTTCATATAAAAAAGGGCGAAGTGCTGGGCCTGGTCGGGGAATCGGGCTGCGGCAAGAGCGTCACCTCGCTTTCGATCATGCGGCTGTTCAAGGATACGACGGGCGAGATCACGCAGGGAGAAATTCGCTACAACGGAACGAATCTGCTGTCCATCTCGGAGAACGACATGCGCCGGATTCGCGGCAAAGAAATTTCGATGATTTTTCAGGAGCCGATGACCTCGCTCAATCCGGTGATGAAAATTGGCGAGCAGTTGATGGAGGCGATTCGCCTGCACCTTGGCTATTCGGACAAGCAAGCGCGCGAGCACGCGGTCAACATGCTGACAAAGGTAGGGATTCCCCGGCCGAAAGAAATTTTGGGCGAGTACCCGCACCAGCTTTCAGGCGGGATGCGGCAAAGAATCATGATCGCCATGGCGATGTCCTGCCATCCCAGCCTGCTGATTGCCGACGAGCCGACGACGGCGCTCGACGTGACGATCCAGGCGCAAATTCTCGACGTCATGAAACAGTTGCAGGCGGACGAGCAGATGTCCATGCTGCTCATTACGCACGATCTGGGCGTCGTCGCGGAGATGTGCAACCGCGTCGTCGTCATGTACGCCGGGCGGGTCGTGGAAGAGGCGTCCGTCTACGACCTGTTTGACGATCCGCAGCACCCGTACACAAAAGGGCTGATTGGCTCCGTCCCGAAAATCGGCCAGAAGCGCGACAGGCTGGATTCTGTCCCCGGCAATGTGCCGACGCCGAACAACATGCCAAAAGGCTGCAAATTCGCTCCGCGCTGCAAGGACGCGATGCCGCTCTGCTGGGAGCAGGAGCCGGCGATTGCGAGCGTGGGCGAGAACCGTTTTTGCCGCTGCTGGCTGTACGATGCGGAAGGGAGGGGGGCCAATGCGTAAACCACTGGTGCAGGTAGACGGGATCAAAAAGACGTTTCCGATCGACAGCGGCCTTTTTTCCAGCAAAAAAAGCGTGAAGGCCGTCAACCGCGTCTCCTTTGTCATCCACGAAGGCGAGACGTTCAGCCTCGTCGGGGAGAGCGGCTGCGGCAAATCGACGACCGGACGGCTGGTCACGCGGCTTTTGACCCCGGATGAGGGCAAAATCTGGATCGCGGGCGAAGAAATTTCGAGAATGAACGAGACGAAGCTGCGCGAGGTGCGCAAGCAGGTGCAGATGGTGTTCCAGGACCCGTACGCTTCGCTCAATCCGCGGATGAAAATTCGCGATGTAGTCGCAGAGCCGCTGGTGATCCATACGAAGCTGTCCCCCAAGGAGCGGGAGCGAACCGTCGCCGAGACGCTGGAGGTCGTCGGCCTGAACAGCTACCACGCGGAAAAGTTCGCCCACGAGTTCAGCGGAGGGCAGCGGCAGCGCATCGGGATCGCCCGCGCCCTGATTTTAAAGCCGAAGCTGATCGTCGCCGACGAGCCGGTCTCGGCGCTCGACGTGTCCATCCAGTCGCAAATCCTCAATCTGCTGAAAGATTTGCAGGAGGAGTTTCATTTGACGTATTTGTTCATTTCGCACGACTTGAGCGTGGTCGAGCACATCAGCGACAAAATCGGCGTGATGTATTTGGGCAGCCTCGTGGAGTCCGGGGCGAAGGAGACGATTTTTGCCAACCCGCAGCATCCGTACACAAAAGCGCTGCTGTCCTCCGTCCCGATTCCCGATCCGCGCGCGAAGCGGGAGCGCATCATTTTGCAGGGGGATGTCCCGAGCCCGGTAAACCCGCCGGCAGGCTGCCTGTTTCATACGCGCTGTCCGTATGCGATGGACATATGCAAGACGACACCGCCAGATTTGCGAAAGGCGGCAGACGACGATCATCTGGTCGCGTGCCATCTGTGAACGGCATGCGCGGCAGGAGAGGTATCCATGAATAAAAGGGATGGTGTCAAACGCAGGACGGGCGATTTGAAGCTGATCCAGGAACTGAACCGATCCATCATATTGGACACGATCCGTCAATACGGCCCCATTTCCCGAAGTGAAATCGCCAAGCGGAACAAGCTGAGTCCGACAACCGTCACTTCGGCAGTCGGCGAGCTGATCCGCGACGCGCTCGTGTGCGAGGTGGGAGTCGGCGAGTCGAACGGGGGAAGAAAGCCGATTCTCGTGCAGTTTTCGCCGGACAGCCGTTTTTTGATCGGCATTTCGCTTTCCGGCTCCAAACTGACCATCGCCCAGATGAATCTGGAGGCGCGCGTCAGAAAAAAGGAAACGCATCCGTTGAAGCTACAGCAAGGCGAGAGTGTCCTCCGCTTTTTGCTGGACACGATCGAACGATTTTTGGCGCAGGTCGGAAGCCTCGACAACTGCGTAGGCATTTCGATTGTGACGCAAGGGATTGTCGATGCCGCGACAGGCGTCATTCGCTACAATCCGAAGCTGCGCCTGCGGGATGCGCCTGTAAAAGAAATGGTCGAGCAGCGGTTTCAACTGAAGACGTGGGTGGATAACGACACGAATGCGTACCTGCTCGCCGAAAAGACGCTGGGACAATTTCGCCACTATCAAAACATGCTGTACGTGACGATTGGGGACGGACTGGGCGCGAGCCTGCTGATGGACGGGGCGATCTACCGCGGCTACAAGGGCGGCGCCGGAGAGTTCGGCCATACAACGATCGACCGGGCGGGCATGCGGTGCGATTGCGGCAATATCGGTTGTCTGGAAAACTACGTGAGCTGGCCCGCCATCTACTCGAAGCTGCTCTCGGCGCTCGCCAAAGGCAAGGCGAGCAGCATCATGGAGCTAGTGGAGGGCGACATCAGCCGGATCAACGCGAAAATTTTTCGCCTGGCCTTGACCGAAAAAGACGCGCTGGCGATCAGCATTTTGGAAGAGACGGCTTCTTACCTGGCCGCCGGGATGGTGAACCTGATTCATCTGTTCAATCCGGAGGTCATCATTTTGGGGGGCGAGATCGCGTTTGAAAACGAGCTGCTGATCGAAAAGGTGCGTGAGTATGTTAGCGAATACGCCCACGGCATTTTGACAGAGGAGCTGGAGCTGCGGCCAAATTCGCTCGGGGAGGACGTCGAGGTCGTCGGCGCCGCCGCTATTTTGTTGCAGAACACGTTCCAGTTTTCGCTGTCGCTTTAGCTTGGCGGATCAGGAGAAAAGGAGGGCTTGCTTCATGGGGAGAGTAGCAGTAGTCGGGGCAAAAGACGCTGTGGATGAGCAGCTCGGCATCTGGGCGCGCGTGCGCGGCGCGAAGCTGGTAGGGCGGGCAGAAAGCTTGCAGGAGTTGCACAATTTGTTGGCAGAAACAAAGGTGGAAGTGGTGGAGTTCGCAGGCGAGGCGGATGGCGCTGCCCTCGCGGCGGCAGCTCAGGCGGGTGCGCACATTTTCATAGGAAGCTGCCCCCGGTTCGGGGAGCACGAGCTGTTGCAGGCAGCGCGCCTGTGCCAGCAAAAAGGACGCGTCCTGCAACTGCCAGACACGCTGCGCTTTTGCCCGGAGTACGAGTTGGCGCGTGAACACGTTCGAAACGGGGCGATCGGCAAGCCCGGCGTTTTGCGACTGCGGCGCGGAGCTGTGGCGTCGGCTGAAAACGCGGACCGCTGCCTTTTTGCAAGTCTCGGCTGGCGCGAATTTGACTGGCTGCGCTGGACGTTCGGCGAAGTGGAGCGCGTGCAGGCAAACCAGGTCGTACATACCGACGCGGCAACAGGGCAGGTGCTTTCATATGCGCTCGTCATCCTGAAAATGCGCGCGGGAGCGATCGCCCAGGTGGAGCTGTCGTGGGCAGAGTCTGCGGAGCAGTCGTTTTTTGAGCTGACAGGGGATGCAGGCATGCTGCTCCACGACAGCCGGGAAAGCTCGCCGATTCGTTGGAGCAGGGGCGGCGCGGGCGGACGTGCAGATGCGTCAGCAGCAGGCGGATGGGACAGCCGGCTTGCAGGGATCGACCCACCGTGGAAGCAAAGAGACAATCTCATCCGCCATCTCGCGGGCGAGGAAGCCGTCCGGCTGAATGCAGAAGATTGGCTGCGCGCCATGGACATCGTGCAGGCGGCGAGGGAGTCGGCGAAGACAGGGCAGACTGTCCAGCTTGCCGAAGGAGGTGTTGCCCGATGAAGGTAGGGATTCTCAGCTTTGCCCATATGCACGCCCAGAGCTACGCCGTCCAATTGCAGCGTCATCCGGAGGCCGAACTGGCAGCGCTCTGGGACGACGACCCGATCCGCGGAGAAGCGATGGCGGCAAAGTACGGCGCGACTTTTTTTCGCGACCTGTCCGCGTTTTTGCAGGCACCGCTTGAGGCTGTCGTCGTCTGCTCGGAAAACGCGCGGCACAAGGAGCACGTCATCGCCTGCGCCCGAGCGGGAAAGCATGTGCTATGCGAAAAGCCGATTGCGACAGACGTCCAGGATGCACTGGAAATGATCCGGGTCTGCGCAAAGGAACAGGTGATGCTGCAAGTCGCGTATCCGGTCCGGTTTGCCCCCGTGATGCAACATGTAAAAGAACTGGTGCAATCAGGCGCGCTCGGCACGATTCTCGCCATCAACAGCACGAACCACGGGCAGATGCCGGGCGGCTGGTTCGTGGAAAAAGAACAGTCTGGCGGCGGTGCGGCGACCGACCATATCGTCCACCTGATGGACCTTGTGCGCTGGATGCTCGGCGACGAGGTGAAGAGCGTCTACGCGGAGCTGGATACGCGTTTTTACGAGCTAGCGGTGGAGGACTGCGGCATGGTCAGCCTGGTCTTGGAGTCTGGCGTAGTGGTCGGAATTGATCCGAGCTGGTCCCGGCCGAAGACGTTCCCGACGTGGGGAGATGTGACCATGCGCATCATCGGCACGAAAGGAACGGTCGAGGTAGACGGTTTCCGCCAGCATGTGCTGCACTACGACGACACAGCAGGCAAGCTCCAGCAACTGCCGTGGGCCGCAGACATGGACGAACGGCTGATTGCCGATTTCGTGCAGAGTGTGCAGGAAAAGCGGGCCCCGTCCATCACGGGAGAGGACGGACTGCGAACGCTTGAAGTGGTGAAGGCCGCTTATGAATCCAACAAGCGGAAGCAAACGGTCGTCCTCGACAGGGTGCCGCTTGCCTAGCTAAGTTTTTTTGCCAAAAAAATGGCGTACGACTACAAACATTCAAATGAGGTGGAAAGAATGAAAATCGGATTGAGCACGTACAGCTTGCTGACAGCAATTCGCGCTGGGGAAATGGATGTACTGGATGTCGTGCAGTGGATCGCGGACAACGGCGGAGAGCACATGGAAATCGTGCCGTACGGCTTTACGCTGGTGGACAACTACGAGCTGGCGGACGCGGTGCGGGACAAGGCAAAAGCTCTCGGCATCGAGCTGTCCAACTACTCGATGCCAGCCAACTTCATTCACGAGACGGAGGAAGCATTTGCCGCAGAGGTGGCCCGCATCAAAACGCACGTCGATTTGCTGCACCGCATGGGCATCCGCCACATGCGCCACGATGTCTCCACCTTTACCGTACCTGTCGAGCAGACGACGATCGCGTACTTTGAACAGCATCTCGATGCGATGGTCGAAGGAAGCCGCCAGATTGCCGATTACGCCGCGCAGTTCGGGATTACGACGACGATTGAGAACCACGGCTGGCTCGTGCAGGCGAGCGACCGCGTCCAGCGCGTGCTGCAAGCGGTCAATCGTCCGAATTTCAAGACGACGCTCGATATCGGCAACTTCATGTGCGTGGACGAGGAATCGCTCGTCGGCGTGAAGAAAAACTTGCCGTACGCTTCGCTCGTTCACTTCAAAGACTTTTACTTCCGCCCGTACTATCAGGACCCGGGAGCGGGCAAATGGTTCAAGACGGTTAACGGCAATTACTTGCGCGGCGCAATCGTCGGCCAGGGCGACATCAACATTCGCGAGGTCGTCAAGCTGGTGAAGCAGTCGGGCTATGACGGCTACATCACCGTCGAGTTCGAAGGCATGGAGGATTGCCGCGAAGGCTCGCGAATTGGCATGGACAATCTGCGCCGCTTCTGGGAAGAAGCATAAAAAAAGAAAAGGCCTCTCCCGCAAAAAATGGGGAGAGGCTTTCGCATGTTACGCCAACACGCTTTCTTCGGTTTTTGGATTTGGACCGTAGTCGTTGTCCGGTGTGCTGTCCAGGCAGAAGAACACGATCAGGACAATGGCGCCGATAAACGGAACCAGCGCGAGCAGCAGCCACCAGCCGCTTCTTCCAGTGTCGTGCAGACGACGGACGCCTACGCCCAGACCCGGCAGCAGGACAGCCAGCGAGTAGAGCGAAGACAAAGATTGCGGCAGACCAATCAAGTATTCGATGAGCATGAGTACGATAGAAATAATGGCACTGAACAAAGCAAACATCCAATACTCTTTGCGTCTGGCGCGTCCGGTGAAGTTGACGTAATTTTTTAAAACTTTCAGGTACCAATCCATGACCTAATTCTCCATTTCTTTCTAAAATTTAGCATGCAATATTATTTTAGCATCATTTTCCAGAGGATAGAAAGGAAATAATCTTATTTTTTGGATTTGGTGCTATTGAAGCAGCGAGAGATAGGAAAATGGTAATGATTCTCAACTGCCAGCCGCTTTCCTGCAAACGTCCGAATGATTTTTATCGAAAGGAATGGGCACCCTGAAAAAAGGAAATGATGGCAAAGACTCGCTCATAACAGGGGAGGACAAAAGAAGTGGAACCGACGAAAGACCAGCATATTACTTTGCACGGCTTCAACAACCTGACGAAATCGCTCAGCTTCAATATGTACGACATCTGCTACACGAAGACAAAAGCGGAGCGGGAAGCGTACATCGAATACATAGATGAACAGTACAACGCTGCACGGCTGACCAGCATCCTGAAAAACGTTTCGGAGATTATCGGGGCGCACGTATTGAACGTGGCGCAGCAGGACTATGTGCCGCAAGGGGCGAGCGTGACGTTTCTCGTTTCCGAAGGTCCGGTCGTGGAAGTGCCGACGGAGTCGTATGAAGAATCCCCCGGCCCGCTGCCGGAAAATGTCGTTCTGCAGTTGGACAAAAGTCACATTACGGTCCATACGTACCCGGAATACCATCCCGATGAGGAAATCAGCACGTTTCGCGCAGACATTGACGTCTCGACCTGTGGCGAAATCTCGCCGCTCAAGGCGCTCAACTATTTGATCCGCTCCTTCGATACGGATCTGATGACCATTGATTACCGGGTGCGCGGCTTTACCCGCGATATCCACGGCTACAAGCTGTTTATCGACCACGACATCAGCTCGATTCAAAATTATATTCCCGAAGAAATTAAAGATTTGTTCCACATGATTGATGTGAACGTGTACCAGGACAACATTTTTCACACGAAATGCAAGCGCAGGCGGTTCGACCTGAACAATTACTTGTTCGGCTACACAAAAGACAAGCTGACGCCTGCAGAGCAAGCGGAAATTACCGAGCGGCTGCAAACAGAGATGGACGAGATTTACTACGGGAAAAATATTATTCGCCACTAAGCAAGGCTGCTTCCCTTGCAGCAAGTCCGCGCCCAAGCGACGAGGCAGCGGTTCGAGGGAGAGCAGCCTTTTTGCATTTGCGGGCGCTCTTTGCGATCTTACCATTTGATGCTGAAAATCATTATCAATCATAATGGGGGCATAAGCGCAAAAGGACGGTGGCAACCAGCTATGCAAAGCAAACAAGGCAGCGAGAAAAGAGGGACAGTGTCATGGCAAGGCTTGTGGATGAAGCTGCGGCACAGTGAACAGATCATGGTCAAGCAGGATGTCCCGCACGCGGGTCAAGGCTGCATAGACAAGCATAGGCTGATCGTTGCGCTGGACGGCAGCGGCTCCATCGAGATCGACGCGAGCTGCTATCCCGTCAAGGAAGGGGAGGCGTGGCTGCTTCTCCCAGGTCAGTCGTGTTCTTTCTATATAGAATCTTCTCGCAAGCTCACCTGCCATGCGCTCGCTTTTGACGTGTACCGGGAAGCGGAGAGCGAAGACGGCGAGGCGATCACGCTGCACCGGACGACGTTGCCGTTTGCCGGACGCGTGACATGCTTGTCGCAGCCGACGCTTCGCATGCGCTGCGGTTCCATCGGGGAAGCGTGGGAGCAGACGGACGCGCGCAGCCGCTTCCGCGCACAGACGCAGCTTCAGGAGCTGATGTACGAGCTGCTGCCTGATTCGCAGTGCGCAGCATCAGAGGATTCCCTGGAAACATTGGAGCAGACCCGGCTTTATTTGGACGGCCACTACCAGGAAAGTTGGACGATTGAAAAGCTGGCGGCCATGGCCGGATTAAGCCCGTCTTACGCGCCATGGATTACGTGACGCAACTGCGCATCAACAAGGCCAAGCAACTGATGGGCCAGGGAAACGAGCGGATACGCGAGATCGCCAGACAGGTCGGCTTCAGCGACGAGTATTACTTCAGCCGCAAATTCAAGCAGCAGCAAGGCGTGGCCCCGACTGTCCACATGAAAAGCAGGCGCCACAGGGTTGCGACGTATCACACGGCGATCACCGGACAGCTTTTGGCGCTGCAAACGATCTCCAGCGCGGCCCCGCTCGATCCGAAATGGTCGGCGTACTATCGGCAAAAATACGCTGGCGATATTCCCGTTCATTTGCGCGATCCGTTTGACGAAACGTTCTCGATTTTCCTGGCGCACAAAAAAGGCCCGTATCTGTTGGGCAGCGAAGGCGCAGGCTCGGTTCTGTATGACGATCTGGGGCTGCCGAAGCCAGCGACATCGCCGGACACGAAAGAAAAAACGATGGTGCTGCTGACGCTGGAAGGCATCACGACGATCAACCCGGATCGCATCGTGCTGCTGCATCCGGAGGGCGGCGAGCAGTCGTATAAAGATTCGGCTGTATGGCAAGGGCTGAAAGCCTACAAAAACGATCACATTTACTACTTGCCTGCAAACCCTTACTACAACCAGGCTTACATGCCGCTTGGCAAGGAGCTTCTGCTCGATACGCTGGAGCAGACGTTGAACAAATGAGTGGCGCGGCTTGGGAAACGGCAGCGATTCCGTGGACGAAGCAGCTCGTGATGCAGGCAGGAGGCAGCGGGCAAACGTACCGCATCTATTTGGCAGTGCCGCCGGGCGAGGCGCCGGAGGGAGGCTTCCCGGTCCTGTATGTGCTCGATGCCAACTCGGTCATCGGCACGGTGGTGGAGGCGGTGCGCTTGCAAGGCAGGAGCAGGGACGGCCAGGGCAGTCCGGCGGTCGTGGTCGGGCTCGGCTACGACGAAGAGGTTCCTTTTGCCACTGCGCGCTTAACCGATTACTCCTTGCCGATGACAGTAGAGGAACTGCCTCCTTTTTCGCGCGGGGGAGAATGGCCGCGCCAAGGCGGAGCAGATGATTTCCTGCGCTTTGTGTTGGAAGAAGTACGGCCGATGGTGGAGAGCATGGCGACGGTCAATCGCGAGCGCCAGGCGATTCTCGGCCATTCGCTCGGAGGGCTGTTCGTTCTGCATGCGCTGTACACGCGGCCGGACGCTTTTTCCACCTATTTGGCCGGAAGCCCGTCCATCGACTGGTACAAGCGGCTGATTTTCGCGGAGGAACAAGCTTTTGTCACGCAGTTGCAGCCAGGTGGCAAGCGCAAACAGGTGTTGATCGGAGTAGGCGAAGAGGAACAGACGCACCCGACGCGGATTAACGAGCATGCGCGCGGCGTGGCCGAGCGGCTGGGGGCTTTTGCCGACTGCGGGCTGGACGTTCAGTTCGAACAGTTCGCGCGGGAAAATCACATCTCGGTGCTGCCCGTGTTCATCAGCCGCGCAGTTCGCTTGTTTTTGAGAAGCGTGTGAATAAAAAAGATGAGCGTCGTCGTTGCAAAAAGGAGTTGTTCTTTTTGCGCGGCGGCTCATCTTTTTTGCGTCCCGTTCCGGCTCCGGCTCAATCCAGCTCGGTCAGGTCGTGCTCAGGGCGCTTTCGGTTTGCAAATATCCCTTCGCGCTTCGACTGTGCTCCAGTGTCAGATGCCCAAGGTAGTGCGCCCGAATTTCCTCCAATGTCTTTTGGGCAGGCTGGACAAATTCGCGGTCCCAGTCTTCAGGAGGCGATTCGAGCGAGATGCCTTTTTCGTCGAGAATTTGGAACAAGTCTTTGTCCGCCTGGGTAGGAATCCACCAGGTGTAGACGGGATTGGTCTGACCTTTGACTAGCGACTCCAGGATGAACTTCAAATATTCTGCGATGGAGAGCGGGCCGTAGTTCACGTCAAATTCCGGTCCGGGGGCAGGGTACTGTTCCGGGTAGCGCAGCGGGCCGTAGTGGATGGAAATGCCCAAAAAGCCGACGGGCGGGATGTTGTTCCCGTACCCGGTGAGCGAAAACGGCAGGTCAGCGGCGAAATGCAGGCGCACGATGACCGAGTTGATGAACTGCCGCTCGAAGAAGCTTTCCTTTTGCCAGATGCCCAAATCGCGGGCGATCGTATCCCAGTAAATGATCGAGGTGTTGTGCGCCAGCCAGAAGGCGGAGGACATCTCCTCAAAGGTTTTGAAAAATTCGTCGTCGTGCTCGTTGAACGGGTCGATCAAGTCGTACCATTTGAAATAGCCGTGCTTTTTGCGCCAGCTTTGGGCGAGCAGCAAAAAGTCGATCAGGCGCTGGATGCGCAGCTCCGGGCTTTGCTGGTTGTTGGCAAACAAGTGTGTCGCTTCCAGCAGGTCGGCGGTGAAGTTGCCGTTGACGAAGTCCCAGTAATTCACGTCTCCGGCCTGGGAGCGCTGCTCGTCTATCCGCTTCGTTTCCGCTTCCCAGTGGGCAAATGTCGCGACGTCAATCCCGAAGTACAGCTCAAACGGCAGCAGATCGCCAAACAGGCTGAAACGGTAAGGGCTGGATTGCTGAAACCAGGTTTTGATGAAAGCGAGCCGGGAAGAGGGCGGCACGACGACGGCTCTTTCCAAATAGCTCGTTTTGGCGATATCGGCCTGGAACTGTTCCAGCGACGTAGCGCCATCGGCAAAAGGAGACGAGGAGGCCAGAAAGTCGACGCCGTCCTCGTCATTGTCGTACTGGACGAGAATGTGCGTGAAGCTCGTTTGGGCCGAGGGAGAGAGGACGAGCTGGCTCCAGCGGTGCGAGCTGCCGTTGTCGATCGCCCCGATGATGACGACGGGGTTGTCCGCTTCTCCGTTGAAGGCGATGGAGCCGCTGTCCTCGACGATGAGCTTGTGCTGGCAGCGGACATTGATCGAGGTGCCGGCTTCAAAGCTGACGCGGACGCCTGCGGGAATGGTCACGTCTTCAGGGCCGATCAGGTAAGGGCCGCCTTTTGCCGTAAACACGCGATCGCTCTCGATCGTGCCGCTCAGCCGAACGTATTTGTCGACGTGCAACTGACAGGCGTGCTGCGGGTCGGGGTCTGGGCCAATCGTCAGCTTGATGTAGTAGAAGCCGTCTTCGTCGGGGAAAAAGGGCAGGATGATGCTGCCGCCGGGAGCAAAGCGGGCTTCGCTCAGCTTCGTTCCGTGCACGTCATACACTTCGATGGCAGAGGACGGATGCGTCAAATTGCTGATATGTATTTCGACTGCCTCTTCGGAGGTGAGATAGAGCTTGTACATTTCGATATGGGGATCGAGGTCTGGTGACGCCTTGCGGATGGGCTTGTCTGTTTCCAGCATGGATACGGATGCAAAAGTATTCATGGAACGCCGACTCCTATTCGAAAAATTCAATCATATGCAGGCGAAGCTTCATTCTATTAGTGATACGCGCAACGCTGGAAAAAGTTTTGGCGCGACCGAGTCTTTTGGACTACAAAACAGGACAAAAAAAGGACGGGAGAGCCAGTTCTGACTGACGTTCCTGTCCTGTTTGCTTGTGGCTGCCAGATGCCAAATGGCTTACTTTCCGCCCGCCTTTGTGAGCATTTCGATCATTTCCTTGTAGCCGCGCTGTTTGGCGTGCTGGAGGGGAGTGACTCCATCGTGATCGGCCAAATTGACATCGGCTCCGTGCTCGATCAGCAGCCGGACGATTTCCTGGTGCTTTTTGCCCCCGTCTCCCAAAATGACTGCTTCCAGCAAGGCGGTCCAGCCGAGGTTGTTGACGTGGTCGATGTTGACGTCCGAAGTAGTGAGCAGCTCCCGGACGATCTCCACATGCCCGCGGTCAGCGGCGGGGATGAGGGCAGTGCCGCCAAAACGGTTGGTGATGGTCGTATCGGCACCTGCCGCTATAGCGGCCCGCACAAAGTCCAGCTTGCCTTCTGCGCCTGCGTACAGCAGCGGATTGTCGGAGCGGTCGTCTCGGATGTTGATGTTCGCGCCATGTTCCACGAGCAGGTTGAACATCGCAAGCTGGTTCGTGTGCACCGCGATCATTGCAGACGTCCGTCCGCGTTCATCCGTCGCGTTGATGTCGGCTCCGTCCGCGAGCAGCTTTTGCATCGTTTCTGTGTCTCCCTGCTTGACTGCTGCAAGCAACGCCTGATTTCGCTTGTCCATTTCGTCGTTTTCCGCCTGTGTCGCTTGCTGCTCGCTGCTCGCAAGCAGCGTATCCACGTTCGCCGCACACCCTGCCAGCAGGAGGGCGACGGTCAAAAGACTTGCTTGCAGCATGGCGAACCGGCCCCTTTCTGCTCGTTTGGTTGTTCGCATGAAAAGTGGTTTATTCGACTGTCAGCTCGGCCCGGGATTCGCCAGCCCAGCCGTCGACCCGTCGCGCAGGGCGAGCTGCAAGCCTTCGTTTCCGTTGTGGCACAGATCGACCTGAAAGCCGTTCAGTTCAAAATAATCGCGTTCGAGCTGCGCGATCGTCGTCTCGTCTTCAATGATGAGGATGCGCGTCGTCATGTGGCTTGGCCCCTCCCAGGTAGTTCGATCGTCTCAAAGTAAAAAACAGGCTCGTGCCGACGCCCTCTTTGCTTTTCACCCAGATGTCGCCGCCGTGTCCCTCGATGATTTGGCGGGCGATGGAAAGTCCCAGACCGCTGCCGCCCGTCGAGGAATTGCGCGATTGCTCCGCCCGGTAAAAGCGCTCGAACAGATGGGGGATTGCTTCTTCGGGAATGCCGATCCCGTTGTCCCTGATCTCGATGGTCGCCCACTGCGGGTCACCTCGCCAAACGGGCTGCGCTCGCGAATGACAAACACGCTGCCTTTTGCCCCGTCCGAGTAGAGGAAGTCAAATTTGGCGTAGGCGTAAAAGCGCTCCCCGATGTTGAACGTGTTGCGAATCTGGCTGTTGTTCAGGTCGTAGGGCGGAAGGCTTTTTTCCAGCTCCGGCTGGTTGAAGGTGAGCGATTCGAAAACCTGGTTGCTCTCCCTGCGGACGTACAGGCCGGCGCGGACGGTTCGCAGCTTGAAATCGTAGTCTTGCAGCAACGACTTGTCGAGCAGCTCGTCCGGCTCGTTTTTGGCGAGGTATTTCAGTTCGAGAAAAATCGACTCTTCCTGCTCGTGAGCGGGTTGAGCTAGTAGTACACTTTATAAAAATCGCGAAAGCTGTGGATGTCGCCTGTGGCTGCAATCGTAAACAGGCTGGCGGCGAGAACAAACATGAGCAGACTGATGACGAGCATCCCCGTGTAGGAGAGCAGCAGCTTGATGCGGATAGACATAAAACTCACCTCTCCCGATAACTGGGGTGTGCAAAAGATGACTAGTCCATTATATACAACGAGCACGGCGGGTAAAGCATTATTGCTTGGAACTGGGCGAATATCCGTTATACTAGCATATAAGAGCAAACAGATTTTGCACGTAGGGGAAGGACGGGGGATAGAAGATGAAAGTAGCGATTGCACAGCTTACAGCGAGCATGGACAAAGCGCTGAATCTGCAAAAAGCGCAAGACTATATCGCCAAAGCCAAAAAAGCCGGGGCAGACTTTGTCATTTTGCCGGAGATGTACAGCGCGTCAGCCACGCCGAAGTCGGGAGTGACGCCAGCCGAGGTGGCGGAAAAGCTGGACGGCCCGTTTGTGACGGGACTGGCGGAGGCGGCGCGTCAGCACGGCCTCTACGTGGTGTGCGGCGTGTTCGAAGCGATTGACGGCGACGAGAACCGCGCCTACAATACGACGGTCTTTCTTAATCACGAGGGCGCGCTGATTCACGCCTACCGCAAGACGCATTTGTACGACGCTTTTTCCTATATCGAATCAGACTTTATTGCGCCTGGCGACAATCCGTATCGCGTGGTGGAGACAGAGTTTGGCAAAATCGGGCTGATGGTCTGCTACGAGGTGCGCTTTCCCGAGATCGCGCGGCAGTTTGCCCTGCAAGGAGCGGATATTTTGTTCGTACCCGCAGGCTGGGTAGCGGGCGCGATGAAGGAGGACCATTGGGAGACGCTGGTTCGGGCGCGGGCGATTGAAAACACGATGTTCGTGTGCGCGGCTGACCAGGTTGGCAACATTTTCGCGGGACGCAGCATGATCGTCGATCCGATGGGCGTCGTGATCGCAAGCGCCGGAGAAGAAGAAACTTTGCTGATAACAGAATTGGATCTGGAACGGATTCAGCGCGTGCGCGGCAAGCTGCCGAGCGTCGCCAATCGCCGGGCAGAGCTGTACACCAATTAAATACATGGGATTTCTGTAAAAAGGCAGTCGGTCGCCCCACCAGCTCAAGCGGGCGGCCGGCTGTATTTTTGTTTTGGGAAAAGGAAAGTGGTCAGGCACATTTTGCTTTTTTCTTCATAGGATTATAGTAGATATCCATTCATCTTTCGAGCCCTTATGCAAGCGTTACCATCATGAGAAAGGAAGTGTGTGCGGATGTTCTGGTTCGTATGGGCTGTCGTCGGCGTCGTTGTCTGGTGGGCAATGAACATGATTTTGACAGGAAAAGCGGCAGGAACAAACTGGTGGGCTTCGCTCATCGCTGCGCTTCTGGGAAGCTGGCTTGGAGACTTGGTGTTGGGCGATTGGCTGTGGATGTGGGCTGGCTTCAACGTCATTGCCGGGGTAATCGGAGCGGCTGTGCTCACCTGGCTGTGGACACTGCTCAGCAGACAATCCAAGTAGCCACACGAGTACAATTGTCATTGGCACAAGCAAACAGCAGACAGGAATCGCCCTGGTGGCGGTTCCTTTTTTTCGTGCAAAAAAGCGGAGCGTCTGGCGAACAGCGAAAAAGAGCGCGCACACGCATAAAGCGGCGCGGAGCGCATAAACATCAGCGAAGGAGAAAGTGCAGGTTTCGACAGTGTATCCATAAGTCTTACTTGACCAGTAGGGATTGTTGGTAATATAACTATATCTAGACCGACAAGATGGACATTACGAGTTCAAAGGAGAAAGGGAGGGGAAAATATGTCAACACTTCTTACGATTCTCAACATTATTATCATGCTCTTATTCATTGGCGGCTTGTATGCCATGCAGAAGAAACATATTTCTTTTTCCAAGCGAGTATTTGTCGGTCTCGGAATCGGGATTGTTTTCGGACTCATCCTGCAATTCGCCTATGGAGTAAAATCAGACGTCCTGAAAGATTCCATCGAGTGGTACAACATCGTGGGCAAAGGCTACGTGAAGCTGCTGCAAATGATCGTCATGCCGCTGGTGTTCATTTCGATTGTTGCCGCTTTTACCAAAATGAAGCTGGCCAACAACATCGGCAAAATCAGCTCGCTGATTATCGGGCTTCTGGTCGGCACGACAGCGATTGCCGCCGCAATCGGGATCGCCTCGACGTTTGCTTTCAATCTGGACGCAAGCCAGTTCCAGCAGGGAGAAGCGGAGGCGGCGCGCATTGAACAGGTGGAGCAACGGCTGGGCGATATTCAAAACATGACCTTGCCCGCAAAAATTTTGGAGCTGCTCCCGGCCAATCCGTTCCTCGATTTGACGGGGGATCGGGCTACTTCTACGATTGCGGTTGTCATTTTCTCGTCGATTATCGGGATTGCGTATTTGGGCGTGAAAAAGAAAAGCCCCGAGCAGGCGGAATTGTTCGCGAAAATCGTCGACGCGCTGCACGCCATCATCATGCGCGTCGTGACGCTGATTTTGCGCCTGACGCCATACGGGGTGCTGGCGATCATGACGCGCGTAGCTGCGACGAGCGACTACAATGCGATCTGGCAACTCGGCAAATTCGTCATCGCTTCGTACGTGGCGCTGGTGCTCATGTTTGTCGTGCATCTGTTGATGCTGGCTTTTGCCGGACTGAACCCGATCACGTACGTGCGAAAGGCGTTTCCTGTCCTGACCTTCGCCTTCACCTCCCGCACGAGTGCAGGGGCATTGCCGCTGAATGTGAAAACGCAGACGCAAGACTTGGGTGTGCCTGAAGGGATCGCCAACTTTGCCGGCTCCTTCGGCCTGTCGATCGGTCAAAATGGCTGCGCAGGCACGTATCCCGCGATGCTGGCCGTCATGGTAGCGCCAATGGCCGGAGTCGATCCGCTGACGCCTTCGTTCATCCTGACGTTGATCGTCGTTGTCGCGCTCAGTTCCTTCGGGGTTGCCGGAGTAGGGGGCGGAGCGACTTTTGCCGCGCTGCTCGTCCTGTCGACGATGAACCTGCCGGTGGCAATAGTCGGGCTGCTCATCTCCGTGGAGCCGCTGATCGACATGGGCCGGACAGCGCTCAACGTGAGCGGCAGCATGACGGCCGGGCTGTTGACGAGCCGGGCGACCAAAGAGCTGGATACAAAAGTGTTCAACGGAGTACAGCAGCAGTCTGTGACGGTGTAAAACTGAAAGACGCGAAAAACAACCCCGGTTGTTCTGCCTGTCTGGCAGGAGCAGCCGGGGTTGTTGCCTTTTGCTGGAACGGGACTTAAAGCAAGCAACAAACAGGCTATACCGAAGCCAAAATTTGAGGAAATTGCTCGCGTGAACGCTCTGAATAAAGTTGAAAATTTCCTGCAAAATGGCGATCAAATTGTCTAGATCAACGGTGAGAGTTCTATACCAAAGATCATTTATTGGACAAGGTATCCTCAAACTATCCCAGACGAGACAGTGACAGTGAATATTTATGGGAAGCAAGATCTGAAAATGACCAAACAATTGTTCATAGAAAAATTAATGAAGGCAAATGTCCAGGTCAGATCAAGAATTTCCTAAACTAGATTTGAATACCCTCCCTGCGAAAGTAATTGCCAGGGATGATTTTAAAGGGGACTCAAGCAGTCTGTCTCGCGCTTTAAAGGTGTACCAGCAGCTTACAGGTGAAAACTTGGTAAAAGGACGCAAAATTGCAGCTACGGGAGGAATACAGACAGACGGAAGGATCACAGGGATTGGTTCTTTGTTTTACAAGTACCATGAGTTGGTAGATGAAGGGTTTCGTTATGAGAGCTCATACCAGGATAATTATTGATCCGTTCACAGCGAATTTTCAAAGTAGTTACGCAGGATTCTGATGGTTCACACTCGGAAATAAAAAGTATCAATTGATACCGTGGACAAGTTGTGGTAATCTTTAGTTAGGTATCAATTGATACTGTCTAGGATATCATAGTAGGGAGGTGAAAAAGTGAGTTTGGAGGAAACGTGTAAGACTGTCCTTGCGGAGATGAAGCAATTAATACTTGAAGGAAAGAAACACTTCGTAAGGCGAAATCGACAAGGTAAAAATTATTTGCAACAACTTCTCGATATGAACTTAACCAGTATTGATGCAGCGTGGGAGTGCATCGTAAATGACCTAAATCATACTCATTATCACTCCGGTCCAATGCATGACCATCAAGATGGACCTGGAAGTCCCCTGGTCGTTTGGGTGTTCAAAATGGAAATAAACGGAGTCATTGCTTACATCAAGTTAAAGATTGAGACGAACGGACGTGGCTGTGTCTGCCTCTCATTTCATGAAGACGAACCATAGAACTTAATACTTAACGATTATATTGCAGAGAAAAATATGTGAGTGGTGGATGGGCTCCTTCCCCCATCCCCAACCTTAAAATTTTAAACTCACTTTATATCATAAAATAAACATTAAACTATATTCTACGAATTATTCATTGGAGGAAAATTCATATGTTGAAAAGGATAAGGTATTGTGATGAGTGCCGTTGCGAACGCGAAGCCGTGGTCAAAGAAAGGAACTCCACATACACTTACCGGAATGAGCAGTTTGAGATTATTGAAGAGTACGCTGAATGCACAGAATGTGGAAATGCTGTTACTGATGAAGAACTGGATAATAAAACCCTCAAACAGGTGAGTGACCTTTATCAAATTAAGCACTCTGTTAATCCGGAAATGTTAAAGGAAATAAGAAAGGGATATGATCTTTCACAATATTTGTTTGCGAAGCTTTTGAATATGGGTATTGCGACAATTAAGCGATATGAACTGGGCACATCTTCTCCGGATACAACTCAGATTGGAATCTATAAGCTGCTGAAGAGTAATCCGAAATCAATCATGCAGTTTTTTGAACAGAACAAAAGCAACTTCGAACCGGATGAATTGAAAACGGTGGAAAAAAAGCTCGAGTCATTCATTGATAATGATGATATCGAGGATTCAAGTCAGCGATTATTGGAGAAAACATATGAGCCGCATAATAATACGATTGAGACAGGGGGGATCACATTTAACTATCAAAAACTGTTCCACATGATTTTGTTTTTCTCCAGAGAACATGTTTTGAAAACTAAACTCATGAAGTTATTATGGTACTCTGACTTCCTCAGATATAAGAGAACACAAAAGCCAATAAGTGGCACCCCATATTGGCATTTGCCATATGGTCCTGTCCCTAAAAAGCATGATTTCGTATTGGGAACAATGGCAGGACTGGATCTTATTTCTATCCGGGAAGAGGAAAATCCTGAAGGATACACGATGATACTCATTCAGGCTAAGAAGGATTTTGATCCCAATATTTTTGATCATGCAGATTGGGATGTACTTCGTTACGTGGAAGATTATTTTAAAACATATGGATCCAGAACGATCAGTGACTTCGCTCATGAAGAAGAAGCATGGAAACAAACCAGAGACGAACAAATTATCTCTTACGAATATGCGGAATCACTTCGATTAAATTGATTAAAGAGGGGCTGTCCAGAAAGTCAATGTAAACTGACTGCTGGACGCCCCGTTTATGCGGATGAAAGAAGACCACATGAAAAATGGTCAACTGAAACTGGGTTACAATGTACAACTGGCGACGGAAAACCAGTTTATTTTGTTCTACAGTCTGCACCAATGCCCTACCGATACGCGCTGCTTCCTCCCTCATCTGGAGCGACTAGCGGCGTCTTCTTTGCCGATACGGGCTATGGCTGCGAAGAGAACTACTTGTATGCGATCGGAGAAGAAAAAGAGCCCCGTTTCGACTTCCTGATTCCCTATGGTGGCTATAAGAAAGAAAAAAACCGTCGGTACAAGAAGGACATCCGTCACGCATCCAACTGGACATATGAAGAGTTGGAAGATCGGTTCGTTTGCCCGAATGGCCGCTACGTTTCCTTTATGAAATACAAAACCAGGAAAACGGCATCGGGTCTGGAGCAAAGTTTCAAGATCTATGAATGCGAAGAGTGCAGCGATTGTCCACTCAAACCGGCTTGTACGAAAGCAAAAGGCAACCGTCAGATACACACTGGAACACGATTTGGGAATAGCTAAAAGTTAAGGCAAAAATAGCCCTTGAGGATGACGAGAAATCCGCGATCTATGCTCGATGTAAAGTCGAGGTCGAAAGCGTGTTCGGTCACATCAAGGACAAGCGGTCGTTCCGTCGGTTCTCCTTGCGAGGACTGGAGAAGGTGCACACTGAGTTTGGGATTGTGGCTTTGGCCCACAACTTACTGAAGGTGGCGGGTATCCGCCTCACCACTTTCCAGCAAAAACAAAAAAGTTAGACGGGAAATATTGCGTTTTCCCGTCCAACTTTTTTATTTTGGGGACTTATTAGACAGCCCCGTGAACCTCTAAATTATTCAGATGTCTTTTACAACGAAAACCTAGATAGAAAAATCAATATACGTACTGTGAGTTTTAGTAGAAATTGTACCTACTCCCTCAATTAAAACAACCAAACTTAATGTTCCCTCAATATAAGCAGTTCCACCGGTTTTCTTTGAATTTAAATCTACATAGGACCTATCAGAATTATGTTTCCAAGTATTCATAGGATGAAATCCAATTAGTTCACTAGATGTTACAGCTTTGGATATTTTTCCATTATCATAAGTTACGGTAACATACCCCATAACAGTTTGGGTCAGGGCGCTAGCGACAACTTTTTCAAAAGTTTTTGTTGCAAACGGAGTAACAACACCAGGCTTAGGCTTAACTGGTCCATTTAATTTTACCGTTTGAGTTTGACCATCTTGATCCTTTAACTAGAATAACAAAGCGGCATATTCATCTACATTATTTACTTTTATTCCTTTATGTCCTTCGCCAGTAGAATTATTGATTGTTTCTGCATCAATAGTTCCTTCCAAGGTAAAACCAGCACTTTTTCTAACTTCTTCATAAGTTTTGAATTTATTGGTGTATTTTGTTAAGTACTCTGATTCTACAATATCGGCAACAGTTAGAAATTGAGAATCATCAACTACTTGCACAGAGGAAATTTCACTAGAAAATAAGTGATTTAACAGAAAAGAGGAACTGTGGACAAGGGAATGAGCCCCCCTTTTTCGCTCGCCTAAGCCACGGATTCAGCAGGAAAAATCTCTTAATGTTTAGTAGTTTATTAACTCTAGTGAACCCAAACTGTTCTTATGAACTAACCAAGAAATTAGTAAGTCCAATGATGAAAAATAAAACAAATACACCTAAAATAATGAAAAGAAGTACCTTCCATTTGTTTAACAAGTGGATCAGCTCCTTAAGTCAAAGTAGTTGATTCAAATAGTTAATCACCAAACAGATTTTACCACGTTTATCCTTTTATTACAAAAAATACAATTAACATGTTTGTGGCGGACTAAAAACGAGACACCTATTCAGAAATACATACAACTGGCTCCAGCGTTTGTTCATGACCAGGCTCAACTTGATACACTAGTAGATATCATGGCATGACATATGTGTTCTATCAGGGATTTTTGAATATCCCAAGTTTGACAGTTTTTTAACTTAGGATCTTTTTTGTTGAATGAGGAACGAAGTTATTCGTTTAATCAACCTGTTCCTAAGTAAAATAGAGATACACGAGAATCAAATGAAAAAAGTCCTTCGATTCAATTAGCCAGCTATTCACAAGGAATGAAGTGTTTATTGTCTTGATTGCATTCATATACTCGTCTTAGTCCCAACTTTCTCTGCATCTTACTTCAAATTTAGCAATGTAGGGACAGAAAAAGCCGGTTACACCCTTGGCAAGGTGAAAACCGGCTAGTCTTTCGTTATAGCTCATTCGTGAAATACATTTCGTGTTCTGTCGTTGCACCTGCTACTGCGTCACCACCGACGTGTACTTGAAGTACGCGCCCCCGAGCGGGAAGATGATGAAGTCTTTCACCTTGTCGTTTTTCACATAAGGGCTTCCGCGGAAGTTGATCGGCGCGAGCGGCATTTCGTCCATCAGGATGGTTTCCGCCTCGAGCAAAATTTGCTTGCGTTTTTCCAGGTCAGGCTCGTTGTAGCTCTTGTCGATCAGTTCCTTGAATTTGGCATTCTCCCAATCCGGGTGGTTGTTGCCGCCTGTTTTGTCGCGGAACATTTCCAGGAAGTTGATCGGATCGTTGAAGTCTGCGCCCCACTGGAAGCGGATCAGGTCAAAATTGGCCTGGGAGCGCATGTCGCGGTACACTTTCAGCTCTGCGTTGTACAGCTTCACGTCGACGCCGAGCACTTTTTTCCACTGGTCTTGCAAAGCTTCCGCCACTTTTTTGTTCGTGTCGGTAGTGTCGTAAGTGTAGGTGACGGTCGGGAAGGCAGTCAGGCCAAGCTCCTTCATCCCTTCTGCCAGAAGCTGTTTCGCTTTTTCTGCGTCCTCCTTGAAGTAGCCGTCCGCCTTCAGGCCCATCGAGGTCGGCACCCATCCGTAAGCGGCTGGTACGCCGGTTTGCAGGATGTTGTCGATGATTTCCTGGCGGTTGATCGCGTAGGAGAAGGCTTGTCTGATTTTTTTGTTGTTGAAAGGCGGCTGGTTCGTGTTGAACACGACGGATTGCGTGCCGGGGTTGTCCGCTACCATCAGCTTGCCTGCGTCCTTCAGAGACTGGATGGCATCGGGCGGCAGCGTGGAGGCCGGGTAGCCGCCCCAGTCGATATCGCCGTTTTCAAACATGGAGAAAGCCGTGTTGTTGTCTTCGATCATCGAAATTTCCAGACGGTCCAGCTTTACGTTGTCCTTGTCCCAGTAGTTCGGGTTTTTGGTGAAGACGATCTTGCTTTTGTGCTCCCAGGTGTCCATGATGAACGGCCCGTTGCCCACGATCGTTTTCGCTTCGGCAGCCCAGTGCGGGTTGCCCTCCACTGTTTTTTGGTGCAGCGGGAAGAGCGTCGGGAAAAAGGTCAGCTCACGGAAAAACGGCGTAGGCGATTTCAGGTTGAATTCGACGGTGTAGTCGTCGAGTGCTTTTACCCCTACGTCCTCGGCTTTTCCTTTACCCGTATTGTATTCCTCTCCTCCTTTAATGTAGTAAAGCTGATAGGCGTACTCGGACGCTGTCTTCGGATCGAGGTTGCGTTTGATCGCATAGACGAAGTCGTGGGCGGTGACAGGATCGCCGTTGCTCCACTTGGCGTCTTTGCGGATTTTGAACGTGTAGTTCATGTAGTCCGGCGTGTTGGTGAAGCTCTCTGCGGTGGCGTTGGTCAGTTGTCCGTTCAGGTCGTAGCTGGTCAAGCCTTCAAAAGCGGCGTAGATCATGTCAAACGAATCGGCGTCAACTGCGATGCCAGGGTCCATGGAAGGCGGTTCGCTGTTGATGCTCCAGCGCAGCACCATCGGTTCTGCCTTTGTCGCCTCTGTCGGTGTGGCGGATGGTTGGCCCGCCGGTTGGGAAGTGGTTGTCGAGTTCGAACAGCCTGTGATTACCCCGAACAGCAAGGTAAGACAGGTTGCCAGCGCAATGCCCTTTTTCATGTAAATCCCCCTTGGAAATGATAGAAACATATATTCAGAATATTTGTTTGCGTTTTGTTTCGCAAAGGTAATATTTATCTTGCTCGAAAAAAAAAATTTATGTTAGGTGATTAACAAAGTATTCTTGGCAAATGCTTGATACAACTCACTGTTTTGTAACTGGTTAAGTAGCTAACTAATTTAGCGAAGAGGAATGAATGACACCAGTAGACAAAGTGGTCGGCAAATGATAAGAATGAGGTAACCAATTATGGAAGCTATCAAATCAGGTAGGAGTTTACGCCCTTATGTATAAAATCGGTGTTGTGGGCCCGCCCCCCTCAGTTGAGCGGATACTGGCTGTTGCCAATGAGTTTGAGCATGAAATCGAATTCGTTCCCTTCACCTATGACGATGCAAGAGAAGTGAGCCGAATCGTGCAGGAGCATAACCCGGAATTTAACGGGTGGTTTTTCTCTGGCCCGATTCCTTTTACGATCGCCAAAAATGTGTTGAGCCCGGATGCCAATATCGTCTACTGTCCGCCGACCGGGTCCAATCTGTATCGCTGCTTCATCCAGATGTCGATCGATCACAATGAAGTCGTGAAGCGCATCTCTGTCGATATGATTGATTCAGAAGGGACGTATTTGCGCGAAGCGATGTCCGAACTGAATATTCCCGAGGAAGAAATGCACGTGATGACCTACGACGAGCATTACGACCCTGATGTCATTACGCAGTTCCATCTCTCTCTATGGAAAGAAGGAAAAACGCAGGGCGCTTTCACCACCTTGTTTTCCGTCGAGCAGGCGCTGCGCGAGGCCGGCATTCCCGTGTACCGCGTCCTGATGACGAAGATGGAGATTCGCCAGGCGATGAAGATCGTCATCGAAAAAGCGAAAAGCTCGTATTTCAAGCACACGCAAATCGGGGTGGAAATCATCGAGCTGGAACAGTTCGACAAAATTCCCGAGCGGGCGAAAACGCGCTTCCATCTGCAACATCTGGAGCTGAAAATCAGGGAGATTTTGCTTCTGCTCTGCGAGCGCCTGGACGGCTCGCTGATGGCAAACGGAAACGGCCGCTACCAGATTTTCAGCTCGCGCGGCGCGATCCAGCGGGAGATCGAAATGCTTCGCCACACGGTCGAGCAGCTCTCGCTGGAGGCGGACGTGCCTGTCGCAGTCGGCGTAGGCTTCGGCGATACGGCTTTTTCTGCGGAAAACAACGCGAGAAAAGCGATTCAGCACGCCAAGGAGCGGCCGCAGTTCGGCATCGTGGTCGTGCAGGACAACGGCGTCATGATGGAATCGGTGGGAGAAGCGGAGGAGCTGGAGTACGCTTACCGCTCCAATGACCGGGAGCTTCTCGAAAAGCTGAACAAGGCCAACGTCAGCGTCAAGACGTACCACAAGCTGCGGGCGCTGGTGCAGCGGATGGGCTGGAAATCGTTCACCACGACAGACATCGCTTCGTATTTGTCCATGACGGTGCGCAATGCCCAGCGAATCATGGGCAGCCTGTGCGAAGTGGAGCTTGCCGAGTACAAAGGCGAGGAACAGCAGGCGATGCGCGGTCGGCCGAAAAAAATATACACGCTTGTGCGCTGAAAAAGCAGGCAAACACCCGATAAGCTCGGGTGTTTTTTTGTTGGTGCAGAAGCGATCCGCCGATTCGGGACGAGCCGCTCCGGGCAGCCTTGGCACTCGCTTGGCCGGGCCGTTTGAGCCAGAGGAACAAGCCTGCGCAAGCCGGGTGTATGGTAGCTTGAACAGCCAGTCCGCGATTTTTGTCAAAGAAATGGAGAAAATGTCGGCAAAAAAATACCGAGAAAAAAAGGGATTTTTTCCAGAAAAAGCAAATAAGATAAAATGTTTCATACATTCATAATCTTTTGATTGGGGGAATTTTTTAGAATGAAAAAGTCTTACATTGCCACCAGCCTCACTCTCAGCATTGCCGTAGGTGTGTCGGGATTTGCATCGGTGCCTGCTCTGGCCAAACCGAAGCAAATCGATTACAGCAAACAGTGGGACACACCGCAGTATATCGGGGAAGCTTGGGAGCCAGAAGGGGCTAAGGGGGATGACGTCGTCTGGTCATACCTCGAGAAGTACAAAGACGAGTTCCGTATCCAGGGAGACGTAGAGGACCACTTCCAAATTGTGAATCAGGTCCGCAACAAAGAGACGGATACGAAGCACTACCGGCTGCAGGAAGTCTACAACGGCATTCCGATTTACGGCTTCCAGCAAACAGTTCACATAGATGCGGACGGCAATGTCACGTCTTATCTGGGCCAGTTCATTCCAGATCTCGATGACAACAAGCAGTTGAAGAAAAAGCCGAAGCTCAGTGAACAAAAAGCGTTGAAACAAGCAATCAAGGACATCGAGGATGAAGTGGGCGAAGAGCCGGATTTCATCCGCGACCCAGAGGCGAAGCTGTACATTTACGTGCATGAGGATGAAGCTTACCTGGCGTATGCCGTTGAGCTGAACTTCCTCGATCCGCAGCCTGGCCGTTGGATGTATTTTATCGACGCGCACAGCGGAGATGTCATCAACAAATACAATATGCTCGACCACGTGACCGGAAGCGGAACAGGCGTGCTGGGCGATACGAAGCAGTTCGAGACGACACTGCAAAGCGGCAAGTACGTGCTGAGCGACAAGACTCGCGGAAAAGGCATCGAGACATACTCAGCCAATAACCGCACTACGCTCCCTGGCACGCTGCTGAGCGACAGCGACAACTATTGGACAGATGGCGCGGCAGTCGACGCGCACGCGTATGCGCAAAGAACGTACGACTACTACCGCGACGTGCACAACCGCAACAGCTACGATGGAAACGGCGCTTTGATCCGCTCCACCGTTCACTACAGCACGAGATACAACAACGCGTTCTGGAACGGCTACCAGATGGTGTACGGAGACGGAGACGGCAGCACATTCCTGCCGCTGTCCGGCGGGCTGGACGTAGTAGCGCATGAGCTGACCCACGCTGTCACCGAGAAGACAGCAGGACTGATTTACCAAAACGAATCGGGAGCGTTGAACGAGTCGATTTCCGATATTTTCGGTGCGATGATTGACGACGACGATTGGCTGATGGGCGAGGACATCTACACGCCAGGTACGAACGGAGACGGACTGCGTTCCCTGGAAGACCCATCGGAGTACGGCGACCCGGATCACTACAGCAAGCGCTACACCGGCTCCCAAGATAACGGCGGCGTCCACATCAACAGCGGAATCAACAACAAGGCAGCGTACCTGCTGGCAGAAGGCGGCACGCACTACGGCGTGAACGTCAACGGCATCGGCCGCGAAGATACGGCGAAAATTTACTACCACGCTCTGACGCACTACCTGACGCCTTACTCCAACTTCTCGGCTATGCGCCGTGCTGCGATACAGTCCGCAACCGACTTGTTCGGTGCCAGCTCCAAACAAGTCAAATCTGTTCAGGCAGCGTATGACGCTGTAGGCGTAAAATAAGCGGTCAACCAGACGGCCCAGGTGACCGACCTGCTACAAGTAAATAAGGAAGCAAAGAAGGCAACCACTCGCATGGGTGGTTGCTTTTTTTGACGGATAAGAAAGTATAAATTTTGAGGAAGGGGAGTACCCATCCTTGTTAAGTTATTTGTAAAATAGAGTCATGGAGACAAACATTCTTAGAGAAATTTTCTTTGATGAGAATCAACATTGGGATCGGTTTGAAAAGAAGCATGGTAGAAAAATACGACCCATTGTCCGAAAAGAAGTGGAGAAATTTCGTAACTGTGGCAATCCAAAGAATGGGTTTAAGCTATTTGTATGTGAAGGGTGTCATGATGTTAGACGGGTACCGTATCGATGTAAGGGGAGGTTCTGCACAACTTGCTCTGTTGGGGAAACCGAGGAATGGAGTCGGTTGCTCGAACACGAAGTATTTCAAGTCAATCATCGCCATATTATCCTAACGATCGATGAAGGCTTACGGGACGTGTTCCTCAAACATCGCAAGCTGTTAAAGGAGTTTATGGACGAAGGCGCGCGATTTATCCGAGAATACTTTGAAAAGAAACATAAAGTAAATCCAGGCATTATCGTAGGCTTGCATACATTTGGATCACGTATTAACTTTAATCCGCATCTACATTTGTTGGTCACAATGGGAGGGATGAAGCAGAACGGTGAATGGAAAACCTACGACTTCCTTCCGTTCGAGATGCTTCGAAAGCAGTGGCAAACCATTGTATTAAAGCTCATTAGACGTCTTCTGACAGAAGAGGAAAAAAAGGAAGTACAGCGCCTTCTACAAAAGGCCTACTCCGCTAACGGGGAAGGCTTCTATGTGCATGCTCCGAAACAAAAAGGGAACATAAAAGCGCAGTTGGCTTATATTGGCCGATATATTCGTCGACCCGCCATCGCTCTTGGCCGGATTGAGGAATATGACGGCCAATTTGTGACGTTTCGGTATAAGGATAAAACGGATGGGCAGGAAAAAACAGAAACCGTAACAGTAGAAGAATTTATTGCTCGCCTCATCAGACATATTCCGGACGAACAATTTAAAACGATTCGTTATTATGGTGTGTATGCCCGAAGAGTGAAAAACCTTTGTAAAAAGGTTCTTTCAGCGTGGCAAAAAACTGTGAAAAGGTGGATCGTAAAAGCAAAGCATGTACTTCGTCGAAGAACATGGCGAGAGAAGATGATAAATTATGCAGGGAAAGACCCTATGGTTTGCCCAAAGTGTGAGTGCTACTATGAATACAAGGGAGAAGCCTGCCTA